>CAYRTD010000119.1:0-12790 GCA_964426915.1 uncultured Bacteroidaceae bacterium
GGTTTTCAACTTTTAATGCTTGGGATCATAGGAGAGTATATTGCCCGCATTTTTAATGAAACAAAAAGAAGACCGCATTTTATCATAAGTGAGAAATGCGGTTAAATAATTATTAGTCAACTAAGTCAGGTATTATCTATAACCTGGTATTAATTATTTTTTAGTTTTAAAATGGATTATAACAAAAATGTTCCTCTCATCTATTCAAAATGCTTTTTCTTTATATCAATTTTCGTAAATATTATTTTAAGCATTATTATTTTTGCTACTCTGAATGATAAACAGATTTATGTGTATTTTAATTCAGACACTTTATATCTTCCTTCGATCTATCGTGACTTATTTATTGATAACAATACTCTTAATGGATGGAATCTTAATGGGGCCCCTAATTTTTTCCCTGATATGCTCATGTTCTTTATTATGCGAAGTTTTTTTGATCATTTCATCCCCGCAGCTTTTATTTTTAGTCTGATTCAGATAATAATTTTGTTAGGTTTATTAAGTGTTTTTTATAAAAAAATGCTTCCCACATTGGGTTATGAACACTTAAATGTCGGTATTCTTCTCATGACTTTTTTTCTATTAGTGACCATTGTCAGTAAAGACTTTGTTTATACTTTTTATATTTTCAGTATAAGTTATCATACAGGTGCCTTTCTTATGGCCCTGCTTTCTTATATTTTTCTTGTCGATTATATAAAAAAAGAAAATCTTTCTTCTTTAATTATTCTCAGCGTCGTTTCCGTGATCTCTGTGGCAAATGACCGACTTTTTTTGGTTATGTTTTCTCTTCCTGTATTTTCCCTGGTTGTTTTGCTTTTCAAAAAAACACCAATATTGAAGAAAATATACCTGATACTGATTGTTAATGCAGTGTCAATTATTCTCGGGATTCTGTTATTCGATTATATAAAAAATCATACCGGAATAGAGATTATATCGTTATCATGGAAAGTATTTAAATTTGAAAATATCATACCATCCTTTCAGGTTTTTTTAGAACAGCATTTGAACTATATCAAAAATATGGATTTTCGTGGGATCATTAATATACTTTTTTTAATTAGTATTGTTTTTCATTTGGTTTTTTTAATAAAAAACCTGAAGGCTTTTTTTAAAGATAAACAATATATTAAATATGAATTAATTTATCTGCTAATCTTTCTCTCTGCTACATTAAGTGTTCTTTTCATGCCTGTTATAAACGGTAGTTATGTGTCATGGGCCATTTTAAGATATAACATATTTAGTTTTTACCTGGCAGTTTTTAGTTTCAGCTATATTTTCATGAAATTAGATATTTATTTCGGTCTAAAAAAGGGCATAACCTGGGCTTTCACTTCTTTTTTGCTTATCTATATTGGAATCGTGACAATTACAGAGATAAAAAATAATAATATAAGAGAAGGATTGTCCGATTTTATGAATTATTACCCGGAAGAAGTTGCATGCCTCGATTCATTGGCAAGAAAGAACGACTTGCAAAGCGGGGTTGCAACATACTGGAAGGCAAAGAGATATACAATGTTTTCTCGTGAAAACCTTCGGATTTTTACCGTTTTCGAAAATTTGTCACCCTGGTATCACGTAATGAATGAAAACTGGTATTACTATGAAGATGGTAATTCAACGCAGCCAAGAAAATTTGACTTTATTATAACGGATAATATCGATCACAAAAATATCGAAAAGCACCTGGGAATTCCTACTGACACGTTATATTTAGCTGAGGATGAAGAAATCTTTATTTTCAGGGATTTCATTTACAATGAAGATACTAATCGTCCTTATATTCCAAGGTGAAATTCAATTAGTTATTTTACTATTGCTTATATTCCTCAGAATATGTGACCAGCCAAAGTGGATGGTTCCTCCACCTCGACTCAAACCTGTATAATATTTTTTCTTTGGGTCCTGAATTAGAAATTCCTGACTTAATGTAAAATACGTCCGGCTTATAGCTGCCACGTTTGATGCTTAAAATTTCCATTCTTTCTCTTGTAATGTAAAAAGAGTTCTCATGACTAATCCCGGTCCACTCCCTCAGGTATAATTCTTTCCCTTCCGAAATCTCCGCCACAGTAATTGCCTGTTGTTTTTGCTTAACGATGCGACTGCTATGATAGCGTTCTGGTAAAATGACGAGATTAAAACCAATCCTAAGGGTCAGAAGCAAAATAATAAGTAATTCCAATCCGTAGGAAGGTATTTTCCAAATTAGGACCAGAATTATTAATCCAGTGAGGAATACAGGCCAGAAAAGTGCCCGGGAGTATTCTTCTAATTGAAAATCATGTCTGAAGAATAACCAGGATCCTGCTATAAATGCTGTAATTAAAAGAATAATAAAAAAAGGACGGAATATCTTATTCCTGAATCCTGAAGATCCCTCTGCGAAGTAATGATGTGTAAAAAGAATGAATATAATGGGGTATAACATGAAAATATATCTCGGATAACTATCCACAGAGATCCAGTAAACAGGAATATTTACAAGGAATACAAGAGCCAGGTAACTGAGGAAATCATTTTTCCTGATCCTCTGATAAAATGATTTTTGCAAAAGAAAAATGAAGAACAGGGACCATGGCAAAAGATGGTAAAGCTGCTCCACAGGATAAGTGAAAAGATGAAGAATGGTTTTCCACCATCCATGTTCAATAAATGTTCTTTTGGTCGATTCCGTAAGCAAAACCTCGAAATAGGGGTTTTCAGGGTTTTGATTCAGAAGGAAATAGTAATAGCTTCCGGCCATAAGCAGAAAGATCATTATCCCTGTAAGGTGGGGAAGGCTGAACAATTTCTTCCACTTCCTGAAAAATATCATTGCCATAACAAGGGTCAATGCCTGAAAAACCAGTGCAGGCAGTCCTTTCATCAGGAAAGTTGCTGCAGTGATAAGATATGATAAAATAAACAGGGTCATGAATTTTTCCTTTCGGCCATAATGATAGATGAGAATGAAGTTCAGGAATATGAGCATCGAGAAACTCATATCTATCAGTCCCAGCATGGAATTATAAAAAAGGATTCTCCCACAGGTGATAAAAGCCATTACACTAATGAATGCTACCCTTTTTCCAACTTGCTTCCAGGTTGAGACGAATATTAAAAGCCCGAATAAGAGTAAAGATAAAACTGCCGGAAGTCTTATGATCCATTCCGAATGACTTCCGCTTATTTTGAAAAACGCAAGCAGGATCCAGTTATAAAGGGGAGGTTTGTTGAAATAATAATCGCCGTTGGTGGTTGGGGTGAGGAGGTTTCCTGAGATCTCCATCTCGATTGCGACTAGTGCTCGGGTTGCTTCGTCGGCAATTAGCGGCAATAACCCCAGATTTATAAACAATGCCGGAATAAGTAATATTATGATCAGGATAACAAAAAAAAGATAGTATTTACCGGCCCAGGATCTCATGCGGCTAAAATTAGAATATCCTTAACTAAATTCCTAGAAGAAATTTTCTGAAGTTGAAGGTATTTTTGATTTGATTTTCGCTAACGCACTGCATGCACATTTGTAAAGCCCTGCAAGGCCATTACCTAAGGGCGAATTTTGAGTACGAAAGGGTGCAATTAGCACCACTTTTCTGGTTGCACAATGTCAAACAGATGATATTGGAATGGCCAATAGTTAAGCCAAAAAAAGAGCAATACATAAACATTGAGAAAAAGTCCATGCCGCTGCTCATTCCCAACAAGAACTATATTCTGTTGAGACGTTTTAGCAGTAAGGATGATAAAAACCGCTTGATTGCCGCGCCGTACTTCTGCAATTTCATTAAATCGGAATATATTGGAGTTGAAAACAAAGTGAACTACATCTACCGTTCAAAAGGGCATTTGGAACGAAATGAAGTTGTAGGAATTTGTGCCTTGCTAAACAGTAGCCTTTTTGATGCCTATTTCAGGATTTTCAATGGCAATGTCAATGTGAGTGCTACAGAACTAAGGGAAATGTCATTGCCTCCAATGGAGACCATTCAAAAAATTGGTAATACTATTATCCTGTCCAATGATTTTTCAGTTGAGAATACAAACCGGATTGTAAATGAATATTTTGAACCAGCATATAGTACATGAGTAAAATTGAAGAAGCAAAACAGATATTGGAAGCAATGGGCCTTCCGAAAAGACAACAAAACGACCGTTCTGCATTAACATTGCTCGCATTGTGTAACCTGAAAGAAAAAGACAAATGGAACAAGGCCAAGGCGGTCAGTATGTCTGTGGTTGGTAATAAAGAAAATGCAAAATATGAGGGTGTCATGCGTTTCATTGCTGTGTATTACAACAAGCCGTATGCTGAAAACTCAAGGGAAACATTTCGCAGACAAACACTTCATCAATTTGTTCAGGCCGGAATCGTAAACCACAATCCGGAAAATCCTGAATTATCAACCAATAGTAAAGACAATCATTATCGCTTGTCACCTGAAGCCTTGAAAGTTATTAAATCCTTTAACAGCAGAAACTGGAATAAAGAGATTAAGTATTTTAAAGAGAATGTTGGATTGTTGCGTGATAAATACCACAGGAAGCGGGAATTACGAAAAATTCCGCTAAAACTGAAAGACGGAACAGAATTGACTTTTTCTCCAGGAAAACACAATGAAGTTCAGATAGCAGTTATTGAAGAATTTGCTTCACGTTTCGCTTCTGGTAGTGACCTGTTATATGTTGGAGATACCGCCAAGAAAGATCTTTACATGGACAAGAAAGGTTTGGAAAAATTGGGGATTCCAATTGACGAGCATAGTAAGCTACCGGACGTTGTGTTGTATGACAAAAAGAAAAAGTGGCTGTTCCTGATTGAAGCAGTTACATCACATGGCCCTGTTTCTCCAAAACGGATTGTAGAAATGGAAAAGATGTTGAAGAACTGCATGGTAGGTAAAATATATGTTACAGCCTTCCCGGATTTTAAAGAATTCAAAAAGCATACTACTGATCTTGCCTGGGAAACGGAAGTTTGGGTGGTGAGCTTCCCGGATCACATGATTCATTTTAACGGAGATAAGTTTGTGGGACCGAGATAAGGATTTCATTAGAGAAATTACCGATAGCAAAAAACTCATATTTATTAGCTGCGTCGAACCGGAAGATGATTATTTAGTGGTTTGGCTTGCATCCAGGCTCTGTCAAAATACTGTTTGCCTGTATTTTTGAAGGGTTTAGGCTTGTTTTAAGCCTTTTTAGCCTCACGCTCTCGAAATTGGAGAAGCAAAAGAATTTACATCTTTTTCTGTGATTCTTTTATCACATAAGATGATCAGTCTCTCCAGCACATTCCTGAACTCCCTGATATTACCGGTCCACTCAATCTTTTGCAGTTCTTTAATTGCATCATCTGTAATTTCCTTTTTGGGCATTCCATATTCTGCACAGATCAATTCATTGAAATAATCAGCCAGTTCGGGAATATCTTCAAGCCTTTCGTTGAGTTGGGGTACTTCAATTAATATTACGCTGAGCCTGTGATAGAGGTCTTCACGAAATCTGTTTTTGTCTATCTCTTCCCGGAGATTTTTGTTGGTTGCTGCTATAATCCGGACATTTACATTTATATCTTTATCGCTTCCTACTCTTGAGATTTTATTTTCCTGTAATGCACGCAGCACCTTGGCCTGGGCTGAAAGGCTCATGTCTCCGATCTCATCCAGAAACAGGGTTCCGCCGTCGGCTTGTTCAAATTTTCCCTTTCTTTGTTTAATTGCCGAGGTAAATGCACCTTTTTCGTGGCCAAACAATTCGCTTTCTATCAATTCCGATGGAATCGCTGCGCAGTTTACTTCCACAAAGGGCATGGATGCCCTTCCTGATTTTTCATGAAGCCAGCGTGCAACCAGCTCTTTTCCCGTTCCGTTTTTTCCCGTGATCAAAACACGTGCATCTGTACCCGCCACTCTGTCAACCATTTCTTTAACGCGGGTAATTGCTTCCGATGAGCCTACCATGTCGTAGGTCTTGCTTACTTTTTTCTTCAGTACTTTTGTTTCCGTTATAAGTGTTGACTTATCCATTGCATTGCGGATAGTTATCAGGAGACGGTTCAGGTCAAGCGGCTTTTCAATGAAATCGTAGGCACCCTTTTTAATAGCGGAAACAGCTGTATCGATATTTCCATGTCCGGAAATCATGATAACCTGGGCATCGGTTCCTGCCGCATTGATGCTCTCAAGAACTTCAATGCCATCCATTTCCGGCATTTTAATATCACAAAGAATTATATCATAATTATTCTCCTTGAATAGCTCAAGTCCTTCCGGTCCGCTTGCGGCAAGATCAACTTCAAACTTTTCATACTCCAGGATCTCCTGCAGGGTACTTCTGATATTCTTTTCATCATCTATTACCAGGATCTTTGCCATATTGCTGTTGGGATTAAATATTTAATATTTCGGCAATAACCCCTTCCTTAAGGGCATATTCCGAAACCATCATTTTATTAAATTTCCGGTTTTCGAGGATAAAATTAACAAAAATCGTAGCGGGGACAATCATTTCCACTCTTACCGGCTCCATTCCCGGCATTTTTTTTCTTTCTTCTGTAGTTGATTTCAGCAGAATACCATGCAGGCCCCGATAATCCTCAAGGATGATTTCCTTTCCTGGCTCACCGTTTAGGTGCCGGTATTTATCGGGTAAATGGTTTTTGATGAGTTCGAAGAAGGTTTCATAAGAACCTGAGGCACCTATCATTATTTCAGGTTTGTATTTATCCAGGGCTTCGAAAAGAGAGCCGAGATTTTCGGCAAAGTATTCTTCCATTGCCTTGAGCGTGGAATCTGAAACCGGATCCTCAGGTTCAAATTTATCCAGTATCCTGGCCATGCCGAGATCAAAACTTTCAATCCAGTATGTTTTTTGCTTATCCGCAATAATAAACTCCACGCTTCCTCCGCCAATATCCGTGATCAGGATTTTACCGCCGGAAAAATCACATGCCTGCCGCACTCCTTTGTAAATCAATTCCGCCTCACGGTCTCCGGGTAGTATATTTACATAAAGATCAAAATTCTCCCTGATCTTATTTAAAAGTACCTTGCTGTTTTTCGCATCCCTGATGGCCGAAGTGGCATATGCATAAACCTTTTCCGCATCAAATTTTCTGATGGTTTTATAATGATTTTCGATAGCCTTCATTGCTCTTTCAATCGCATCATCCTTCAGGATACCGCTATTGATCCCTCCTTTGCCAAGTTTTACCGGTTCTTTGGATGAATGTATAAATCTGACATTTGAGTCCTCCTGGTTTTCTGCTATAAGAAGATTGAAGGTGTTTGTGCCAAAATCGAGAATTGCCAGTCGCATATTAATTAGTTTTTATAACGGAGCCATTTCCATAGCTCTTTATAATTGACTTTTTTGCCGTACATGAGAATCCCTGTCCTGTAGATTTTCCCTGCCATCCAAACCGATCCGATAAAGGTAAGTATTAGAATCACCATAGATAATACAAGTTCCCAGACGGGTGGATTAAAAGGTATCCTTACCATCATTACTATGGGGGAAGTAAATGGAATGATGCTAAACCAGAAAGCAATTGAACCTTCCGGGTTTTGGATGGTATTGATCATAACGAAAATCCCTATTATCAGGGGTACGGTAACCGGAAACATAAATTGCTGAGTGTCGGTTTCATTGTCAACCGCCGATCCGATAATAGCAAAGAAAGATGCATAGAGCAAATATCCGGCAAGGAAAAAGAATATAAACATCCCGAGTATAAGTCCGAAGTTCACGGTATCAAGAGAAGAAAATATTTCTCCGATAAGTTCCATTTCATCTCCTGTACCTGATGCCTCCCCCGGGTCGGGTTCTGATCCTGACATTATATCCTGTGAAATAACCTGTGGAGCGCGGCTTTGAGTGACCTCCGGGAATAAAGTTCTCTGTATTCCCATAACCAGCATAACAGTTAGTATTACCCAGATCAGGAATTGAGTAAGGCCCACAAGTCCGATCCCCAGAATTTTTCCCATCATTAACTGAAAGGGACGAACGGAGGACACAATGACCTCAACTATGCGACTGGTTTTCTCCTCAATTACCCCCCTCATTACCATTGCACCGAAAAGGAATATAAAGAAATAAATCAGCATACCCCCAACATAACCTATTCCCATAGCAATTCCTGCATGGCTTTCCTGTTCTTCTCCTTCCCCTGAAAATGTTATGTTTCTCAGGGTAATATCCGTTTCTATTGCGCTAAGGATCTTATCGAGGTTTTCTATATTCTCCGCTTTTAATTTCCCGGCTTCAATCTTGTCTTCCAGAGAATTTGAAATATGCATTCTGGTTGACATACTGGGTTGTTTATCAGAATAAAGAACTGACGTATTGCTGGAAAGAATGTTTGCAGGAATATAAAGGATGCCGTAATAATCCAGCTTTTCGAAATTATCCTTGATAGGCTCAATATTGGTATCCTGTAAATATGAGAATTTTATATAATCCGTTTCCGGAAGATCTTTGCCAAAAAGACGGGTTTCATCAACAACCGCTATATTTTTCACTTCCTTATCTTCCATGGTGGCCAACCAGGAAGGGACAATGAGAAAGGCAGCAAATAATAAAGGGCCGAGAATTGACATCACGATAAATGATTTCTTTCTGACCCTGGTAATATATTCTCTCCTGATAATCAAAAGAATTTTATTCATGGCTGGAATTTTTCCTGTTAAACTTTATTGGTCTCTTCAACTATGCGGATAAAAACATCATTCATACTTGGTATAACCTCATTAAATGAATGAACATTTACTACAGGGATGATTTTGTTAAGGAGATCATTGTTTGTCTGTCTTTCATCAGTTTTTACAATTGCTGAGTGATAAGAAGAATTAGTATTTTCCTCAAGGATATTGAAACTGCCTGTTAGTGCGGCATTAAATTTTTCAGGATCCCCGCTGTATTCAATTTTGAAGGAATTCGTTTTGTACCGGCTTTTTATTTCATCAATTTGTCCATCGAGAATAACACGGGAATTATTAATTAAGGATATATGATCGCAAAGCTCTTCAACCGATCCCATATTATGAGTTGAAAATATTATGGTACAGCCTTTCTTTTTTAGTTCCAGAATCTCATTTTTCAACATATTGGCATTTATTGGATCGAAACCGCTGAAAGGTTCATCGAAGATCAGTAATTCCGGATCGTGAACTACCGTTGTTATGAACTGAACCTTTTGCTGCATACCTTTGGAGAGTTCTTCCACCTTTTTGTTCCACCATCCCGTAATCTCAAATTTCTCAAACCAGTATTTAATTCTTTTCATGGCATCATTCTTGCTCAATCCTTTTAACTGAGCAAGGTAAAGGGATTGTTCGCCAACCTTCATTTTCTTGTACAATCCTCTCTCTTCCGGAAGGTAGCCAATGATCTTAATATCTTCCGGCTTAAGCTTCCGGCCTTTAAGCAATACCTCACCACTGTCGGGAGCGGTAATCTGGTTTATTATTCTGATAAAGGTAGTTTTTCCTGCACCGTTGGGACCAAGGAGACCGTAAATAGAATTTTCCTTAACAACAGTACTTACTTCATCCAGTGCAAGGTGGTTGGAGAATCGTTTAACCACACCGGAAGCTTTGAGAAATTCCATAATTAAAAAAATAGATTACTGAAAAAATGTTTTCATTCTTTCGAAAAAGCTCTTGTCGTTTTTATCCGGACTGGGAATAAAATTAGGCGAATCTTTCAGATTTTCAAAAAGTTTCTCTTCTTCTTTTGAAAGTTGCTTTGGCACCCAAACATTTATTGAAACCAATATGTCTCCTGTTCCGTACCCGTTTACGTCGGGAAGACCTTTCCCCCTTAACCTCAGCATCTTACCCGGCTGGGTGCCGGGTTCAACTTTTATTTTTACCTGGCTCTCAATGGTAGGGATCTCAACGGTTGATCCCAGTATGGCATCAGGCAGTCCAAGGTAGAGGTTATAAAGCAGGTCATTTCCGTCGCGGATAAGCTCGGGATGTTTTTCTTCCTGGATCAGAACGATAAGGTCGCCGTTAATGCCTCCGCGTCGTGCCGCATTTCCTTTTCCTGCAACTTTTAGCTGCATTCCTTCTCCCACTCCTGCAGGAATATTAAAGGAAATGGTTTCTTCTTTGGATGTAATACCCTCCCCGTAACATTTATCACACTTAGAGGTAATGGTTTTTCCCTGGCCACTGCATGAAGGACAAACAGTTGTTGATTGCATCTGTCCCAGGAAAGTGTTGGAAACACGTGTAACCTGACCGACCCCGTTACAGGTGGAACAGGTTGAAAAAGCACTCCCGTCTTTTGCTCCTGTGCCGTCACAACTGTCACAGGGAATGTATTTTTTAACTTTTATTTTCTTCTCAATTCCTTTGGCTATTTCAGAGAGTTTCATTTTTACCTTGATCCGGATATCCGAACCCTTTGAAACACGTCTGCCTGAACCCCGCCGGCTCCCACCAAATCCACCGAATCCAAAGTCTCCGAAAATGTCCCCGAAATTATCAAAGATATCTTCCATGGTCATGCCACCCGAATGGAATCCTCCTCCCCCTGCTGCGCCCTGGAAGGCTGAATGGCCGAACTGGTCGTAGCGGGATCGCTTATTTTCATCAGACAAAATTTCGTATGCCTCTGCTGCTTCTTTAAATTTCACTTCCGCCTCTTTGTCATCCGGATTTTTATCAGGATGATGTTTGAGCGCCATTTTTCGATAGGCCTTCTTAATTTCTTCTTTGGTTGCAGTTTTGGAAATCCCCAGTACCTCGTAATAATCTCTTTTTGACATTTACTTTTTCCTTCTTTTATTCTCCAATTATAACTTTGGAATACCGTATTATCTTGTCATTCAGGTAATAACCCTTCTCAACAACATCTACTATCTTTCCTTTGAGTTTGTCATCGGGAGCAGGGATTTTTGTAATAGCTTCATGTTTATCTGTGTCGAAATCCTCACCTTTTGCAGGTATCTCTTTTAGCCCCTGTTGCGTAAGAATATCCTTTAATTTGTTGTATATTAAGTCTACTCCCGATTTAACAGCTTCAATGTCACTTGCTTCTTCCATGGAAACCAATGCTCTCTCAAAATCATCAAGCACAGGAAGTACCTTACTAATGGTTTCTTCACCGGCAGATTTGAATAATTCTGTTCTTTCTTTTAGTGTCCGTTTACGGTAGTTGTCAAATTCGGCAGAAAGACGTAAATACTTTTCCTGAAGTTCTCTGATCTTTTCTTCGGGATCCGATAAGCCGGTTACCGGGTTTTTTGCATTTTCATTTTCTTCCTCTGTTTCCAGGTCCTTTTCATCGTTAACCTGCTCTTCAATTTCCTGTTCCTGCACTTGTTCTTCAGTCTGTTCCTCTTTTATTTTTTTTGACGACTTCTTTATCATTGCTAAAGTTTATTAAAAAATAATACAATTTCGGCTGCTTTACTAACAAATTTTTTGCCAATTTTATCAATTAGACAAAATGGCAGGAGAAAATATGTGTGACCTGTTAAAAAGGCTGGCCCCGCGCCGTGCTAATAATTGGTAGTGGTAGGTTATTTCTTCTTTGCTACTTTTGGTAGCCAGTGAGATGAAGATGTCATTACCGGTTTATGCCTCCGTATTCCCCCGGGGGTGGAGGCTACTAATGACATTCATTCCGGTCAATAGGAGTGAGGGAAAGGAAAACCCCGGCGGCAATGGAATATTCCTAATTATCCAGGCAATGGCAGTGCCGCCGGGGTTTTTCTTTCCCTCACTCCCCTGCGGATTTCGCGGTGTCATTTCGACGGAGGGGATTTTGCCATGGCAAAATACCCGATGGAGAAACCTCTCTCTCCTTCCAATCAGATCTAAAGCTTCAGCGACACGCGGTTGCAGCAACGCAGATATCGGACATTATGGACAGACACTATTTACTTTGCCAATTCATTGAGCTTCGCAGGAAGTGCTTCTCCACGAAGATTTCTTGCAACAATAACACCATCACCATCGATGAGCCAGCTTGCAGGAATCCCTCTGACCTGATAAATAGCAGCAGGGACAGATTCCCAGTATCTCAGATCGCTGACATGATATCTCCACTTAAGATTATCTTCTTTAATTCCATTTATCCACATTTCTTTACTTTGATCAAGTGATACGGAATATACGGTAAATCCGTCACCGTTTTCAAATTCTTTATCTTTGAATTCCTCATAGGTTCTGACTATGTTCGGATTTTCACGACGACAGGGCGGGCACCATGCCGCCCAGAAATCTATCAGTACTATTTTTCCCCTGAGTGAGGAGAGTTTTATCAATTCACCATCAGGAGAAGGATACTCAAGATCAGGAGCCCTTTCTCCCACATTAAGGCCTACTTTTACTTCATTCTTCGCGTCATCTGAACTTTTCTCTGTTGCTGATTCGTTTGTATTATTTTTACTCTCATTATTCCCGGAACATGAAAAGAGTAAAAGACTAAAAACTACTAAGGTGATCAGGTTTTTCATCATTGATTAATTTAGATTATCTATATATTTAAATTTGTGCAAATATAGAAAAAATATTTTTTAATTATAATGGCTGACAAAGGATAAAAATTACAAACATTCACTAAAAAGTGTATTTTAGTTTTGGGATGATTACAAACTGAAAGCATTCTTCCATTTGCCCTGCCTACGGGGCTAATATTTATACATAAGTCAGTTCCGGTCAAACAGGGTGTAGCCTTCATACATGCTATCAAATTCTCCTGGATTTGTCTGTTTCCGATAATACGTCAATGTTTGGAGTACTCATTTTTTTTAGACTTATGTATAAAGAGTAGG
>CAYRTD010000120.1:0-12348 GCA_964426915.1 uncultured Bacteroidaceae bacterium
GCGCCTACGCTAAAGCTTCAGCGACAGCGTGCGGAGGCACAAGCCCCAAAAAGCGCAGTTTACTGTTGTAAATGAGCATTTTTTTGGGGCAAGCATAACGCAGATATCGGACTTTATGGACAAACACAATTTAGTGTCCGTCAATAGAGTATAGTGTCTGGATCATAATGTTCGAGATCAAGGCGCGCAAAAATTTTAAACCGCAGTATACTAATGTATTCGAGGATTTAAAATTTTTGCAGCAACGCAGATATCGGACATTATGGACAGACTCTATTTGGGATATTCCACCCTGGCATGATAAATATTAATAAGCCGTTTCCGGAAAAGATCCTTTATAATGTTGATGTCTTTAATGGTCATGTCAACATTCTCAAACTGGTTTTCCTTTAATTGATATTCAATAATATTTTCTACCAGATCCCTGATAATCTCTTTATTCACGCTCTTCAGGCTTCTCGATGCAGCCTCAACGGAATCTGCCATCATTAGTATCGCCGTTTCTTTGGAGTAAGGTTTCGGACCCGGGTAACTGAATTTTGCCACATCTACCTCAGCTTCAGGATAAGCTTTAAGATAGGAACGGTAAAAATACTGAACTGTGCTCGTCCCATGATGTGTCCTGATAAAATCAATAATAATTTCCGGCAGTTTATTCTTATGGGCCATCTCGACTCCCTTAGTAACGTGTCCAATGATCTTTTTCGCGCTTTCCTCGAACTCGAGATTATCGTGGGGATTATAATTGGATGTGAGGTTCTCAATAAAATACACTGGTTCTTCCATTTTTCCTATATCATGATAGAGAGCCCCTGTTCTTACAAGCAAGGGATTGGCGCCTACAGCCAGTGAAGCTTCCTCTCCGAGATTAGCAACCTGGAGAGAATGCTGAAATGTTCCCGGAGCCTTTTCAGCCAGACGGCGCAGTAAAGGCTGATTTGTATCAGATAACTCCACAAGAGTTGCGTCGGATATAAATCCGAAGAGCTTCTCAAATATATAGATAAGCGGATAAGAAGCCAGGACTAGCATAGCATTACCAGCAAACCATGCATAATTCACATAATTTATGCTGTCTATCTGTCCCTCCTGCAACACGCTGTAACCTGTATAAATAAGACTGTAGGAAAGAAAAGCAAAGAAGGCAGACACAAATAATACTCCCCTCCGGTAAAGATTCCGCAAGGTAAAAATAGTTACCACTCCCGCAATAAAATTCATATACACAAACTCGAAGCCATTCGGAGCCCAGAATCCGATTAGCAGAATGGTTACCAAATGCACAAAGATTGCGATCCGGGCATCATAAAATGTCTTGATTATGATGGGTAAAATAACAAAAGGAATAATATAGATATTGACATTATCTGATTTTACTGCCAGTGATCCAAGAAAAGACATTGTAACCACCAGCATAAGAATAAAAAAGGTCTTGGTTCCGCTTTGCAATACCTCATGCCGGAAATGATAAAGAAAAAGATACAGAATAAGAAAAGCGAGAATAACCAGCAGGATCTGACCAGCAAAAATAATATCATAATTTCTCTTGACATTACTATTACTTTCGTATTCTCTCTTAAGGGATTGTATTATCTGATACTTCTCTTTGGTTACAGGTTCACCGATCCCAATAATCTTTTCCCCCGCCTGGACCATTCCTTCTGTAAGAGATAGTTCCGACATCCTTCTCTCTCTCATTCTGGCAGAAATGAGCTCATTATAATGTAGATTAGGTTCCAGAAGTTCAACCGGATCAATATATGAGGTGAAAAGCCGGTTATTACTGACTCCGGACTGTAATTCAGAGGCAATAGCCCGCAGTTCAGCAGAAAAGAACTCATAGGCTGATTTTTGGGAAAAAACCATGGATGTTGCTTTTTCCTCAACTACCTGGTTTTCTATCACATTAATGAAATGAGGGATATTGGAGTTATTTTCCAGATGGGCCGGTGTGTCAACGATGCCTCGTTGGTAAATTCGACTAATTAATGAGATGATCCGTTGCTTGTATGAAGTATACAGGGAATCTTTCGAAAGAGAACTTCCGGGCAGATACTTGATGCCTGAGGAAGTAAGGAAATTTTCATACTTCTCTTTTGCCTGGGGAAAAAGTGTTTGATTAAATTTTTCAATTTGCTCATTTAAAACCGTTGTATCGAGAGTAAAATAGGGCTGAAATTCGCTCATAAGACTGTCGCGCTCCTTCTCCAGAACTTCATCAGTCTTATATATCGGAAAATCGAAGGGTGCCACAAGTGTTTCGTGCATCCAGGGTTTTCCTCTTTGAAATTCATATCTGAATTTACCTTCTTTGGGAAACATTGCTGACAGAGCTGCAATGGAAAGTATAAAAAGAAAATAAATTCTCCATTTCCTGAGCCTTGCTTTCAGATCTTCGAATCGCGACATATAGTAATTTTACCTTTAGATAACGAATATAAAACTTATTTGTTTAATAAATACAGATCAGCAAAATTAATAAACCGAAGTCAAGAATTATCTTAACAACTGACCTTTCCTTGCTCCGTTGAGTCTTTTGCCATGCGCCTGCGATAAGGCCTTCACCATGAACCTGCATTGTCGCTCTTTAAAATAAATTATATAACTATTCAGGTCTTGTAAAACTTAGGAATGAATTAAGAAATATTGAACTAAGATGAAATTCCAAAAAATTATTCGCCACCTTTGTAGTTACAAACTCATTAATCCGAGTCAAATCCTCATAAAATCCACTACCTGAGGTATCATCTTTCATAATTTATTTTACCTTTATAATAAATGGTGTTAACCCTCAGAGGTGCCCCCTGAACCCTTGTTTTCGGAGTAGAACCTCAACCAAACTTCTCGTCTGCCCTAGCCCCTAGCGAACGCGAAGGAGGATTAAACAATCAACAAAATGGATATTAAAACCGGTATTTGCCTGCAGTCGTTCATCCCTGTAAGACTTGAACCTTCAGAAAAAGCAGAAATGGTTACCCAACTGCTGTTTGGTGAACTTTTTTCCGTATCAGAACATAACAGGGAAACCCGTTTCAGCCTAATTAAAAATGAAAGCGACGGTTATGAAGGATGGATAGACGAGAAAACAATTACCTATATTCCTGAAAAAAAACTGGAAATTTTAAGATCGTACCCGGAAAAAATCGTTCGAAAAAGGGAATACCGTATAGTAGACGTTCATAAAAAGGAAATGTGGTTAAGCGCAGGAAGTGTATTGAGAATAGAACCCGGTAATAATATTTACGGTACCCTTTCGATGTACACCCAGGATATGAAAGACTACAGTGCAAGGGAAATTGCAGAACAGGCAGCAGGAGAATGGGTCAATGTGTCCTATCTCTGGGGAGGCAAAACTGTTTTCGGAACCGATTGTTCCGGTCTTGTTCAGAATATTTTCAAACAAGCAGGTTTAAACATCCCGCGTGATGCAAGTCTTCAGTTTGATCTGGGCAAAAGTGTTAATTTTATCTTCGAAGCTCAACCCGGTGATCTGGCTTTCTTTGACAATGAAGAAGGAATTATTAATCATGTAGGCATGATTCTTTCCGGAAACCGCATATTACATGCCTCCGGAAAGGTAAAAATAGACCTCTTAGATCAGCAGGGAATATATTCAAGCGAAAAAGGGAACTATACCCACAAGTTGAGAGTAATGAGGAATTTAATAGATTAGGATTATAAAGGATTTGACAACATTCCCCCCCACTCCCCCACTTTCATTCTTACTTCTTACTTCTTACTTCTCCCTACCTCCCCCCAGTTTAATCCCCTCCCATCCCATCCCCTCAAATCTTTTTTACTATATTTGTGCATTAATTCGGAGAAACAGAGAGAAATGGAAAAATACACCTTAACTCACCTGAGAGAGCTTGAATCTGAGTCAATGTATGTGATCAGGGAAGTCGCTGCACAATTTGAAAAACCGGCATTGTTATTCTCAGGAGGAAAAGATTCTATTGTTATGTATTACCTGGCAAGGAAGGCTTTCTGGCCATCACCGGTACCTTTTCCCTGTATGCATATTGATACGGGGCATAATTTCCCGGAAACACTGGAATTCAGAGACAGGTTGATGGAGAATACCGGAGGAAAATGCATTGTGGCCTACGTACAGGAATCCATAGATTCCGGAAAAGCTATTGAAGAAAAGGGCATGAACGCCAGCCGGAATATGCTGCAAACCGTAACCTTGCTGGATGCTATTGAAAAGTACAAATTTGATGCGGCACTTGGGGGTGGACGACGCGATGAGGAAAAGGCAAGGGCCAAGGAAAGGTTTTTTTCGCACCGGGATGATTTTGGCCAGTGGGATCCGAAAAATCAGCGTCCCGAGCTCTGGAACATCTTCAACGGAAAGAAAAATATGGGTGAACATTTCCGGGTTTTTCCACTAAGCAACTGGACAGAAATGGATGTCTGGCAATATATTTTACTCGAAGATATTGAAATCCCTTCCCTTTATTACACACATAAAAGAGAGGTGTTCCTGAGAGACGGTACCTGGCTTGCAACTGCACCCTTTATGGAAATGAAGGAAGATGAAAAACCCGCTCTCAGGGATGTAAGATGCAGAACCATAGGCGACATAACCTGCACAGGTCTTACCCTGTCCACAGCAAACAGCCTTGAAGATATTATTAATGAGGTTGCCGCAACGAGAGTAACGGAAAGAGGCGGAAGATACGATGACAAAAGATCTGAGGCGGCTATGGAAGACAGGAAGAAGGAAGGGTATTTTTAATGAAACCCAATTTTCAGGGGCCTCTGACGAACTGAAAATGGCTGGTTGAATTAAATGCTGAGCGCAGCCGAAGTATCCCATAAACCATAAAGGTGAACTGACAGGACCTTGAGAAAAAACGAAGGCATAAAACGATAATGACATTTACGTGGCACTGACTATCAAAAAGCAGCAAAGCAGAATAGACTGACCACTACCGTTTATTAGCACGGCGGCCGATGGAAAGCGAAGCCGAGGGTTCGTTTTGGCTTGATTTTTTGCATACTTTTTGATCAGGCAAAAAGTATGAGAAGATAATTATTAAACAACTGTTTAGATGGTAGCAAATAATGTCATCAGTAAAGCAGTTAGATATCTCTGCTGAATTTCGTCAGAAATTCAATTGGATCGGTAACCATAATGCTGAACGAAGAATTAAATTAAACTTAATAGAAAACAAAGAATTCACCATAAAATGAGTAAAGAAAAAGAAAAATCTGCTCCTGGTTATCTGGATATGCAGTTACTGAGATTTACTACTGCAGGTAGTGTGGACGATGGGAAGAGCACATTGATAGGGAGGCTTTTATATGATAGTAAATCCATCTTCGAAGATCAGATGGAAGCTGTAAAGCTTGCCAGTGAACGCCGCGGTGACGAGCATGTTAACCTTGCCCTTCTTACTGACGGGTTAAGGGCTGAAAGAGAGCAGGGAATTACCATTGATGTGGCATATCGTTATTTCGCTACTCCAAAACGGAAATTCATAATTGCTGATACACCGGGACATATTCAGTATACCCGCAATATGGTAACAGGAGCTTCAACAGCCAACCTGGCTATCATTCTTGTCGATGCACGTAACGGAGTACTTGAACAAACGATCAGGCACTCTTACATAGCATCCCTTCTTCGTATCCCACACGTGGTTATATGCATAAATAAAATGGATCTGGTTGATTATAGCGAAGAACGTTTCGAAGAGATTAAAGACCATTTTAACAGCTTTGCTTCCAAACTGGATATTCAGGATGTACGTTTTATTCCTATCAGCGCCCTTAAAGGCGATAATGTGGTAGACCGCAGTGAGAAAATGAGCTGGTATGATGGCCCCACTTTGCTCTATCTCCTGGAAAATATTCATATTGCGAGTGACCGGAATTTTATAGACAGCCGCTTTCCCGTCCAGTACGTTATCCGCCCGCAGTCGGAAAAACATCCCGACTACAGGGGCTATGCAGGAAGAATTGCTTCCGGTATCTTTAAAAAAGGGGATAAGGTAAAAGTCCTTCCTTCCGGCATATCTTCTTCCATCAAATCCATCGATACAATGAACGGAGAACTGGATGAAGCCTTTACACCCATGTCTGTTACTATGACCCTGGATGATGATATTGACATCAGCAGGGGAGATATGATCGTAAGAGATAACAAGGAACCTGTATCAGGCCAGGAGCTTGATATGATGATCTGCTGGTTAAATGAAAAACCACTGAACCCAAGCGGTAAATATCTTTTACGGCATACCACAATGGAGTCCCGCTGTATGATCAAAGACATTTCCTATAAGGTAAACATAAATAACCTGGAAAATAACTACGAGGATCTTGATGTTTCACTTAATGAAATCGCACGGATTAAAGTAAAAACAGCAAAGCCTGTTTTCTTCGACCCTTATCGCAGGAATCGTCAGACCGGTTGTTTGATATTGGTGGAGGAGGGTACGAATAATACTGTTGGAGCGGCGATGATTGTTTAAAGTGTCTGTCCATAATGTCCGATATCTGCGTTGCTGCAAAAATTTTAAATCCTCATATACATTAGTATACTGCGGTTTAAAATTTTTGCGCGCCTTGATCTCGAACATTCTGATCCAGACACATTACTCTATTGACAGACATTAATTAGTGTCTGTCAATAATGTCAGATTGTATGATCCATTACCCCAGCGTATCATTTGAGTGGTTCACCCCAGAGCCTCAATGAGGATGTAATCCGGCAACCGGGGATGGCTTTAGAGTGAGCTAATCCCTACGCCTCCCATGTACCCATTATTTTTCGGAATAGGATTTTGTAATAAATATCTCTGCACTTTATGTCAAGGAAAACACCCGCCGAAGCAAAAGAAACCGGAATAAACTGATCCGTTATAACTCATGCAGATTTCTTAAGTCGACGCCTATACCTGTGGCTACTCTTTATACATAAGTCGGTTCCGTTCAAACAGGGTGTAACCTTCATACATGCTATCAAATTCTTCTGGATTTCGTCTGTTTCCGATAATGCAATTCCGGCCTGCTCGCCTTCGCGAAGCTTCAGCGGAGCAAGGAAAGGCCAGAATTGCATAACCGATATTGCAATACGTCAATGTTTGGAGGGTATAATTTTTTTAGACTTATGTATAAAGAGTAGATACCTGTGGGGGGGGTGGTAATGTTATATATAAAAAAAGAGGATGATAAAAATCATCCTCTTTTTTCTATATATAACATCTCAGTTTCTATTCAGCATCCCACCATACTCTTTGGAATATATTAACTGTAGGAACATTTTCCAAATTATAGGCAACTTCATCCTGAGCATAAGGATATCTTCTTGGAATGCTACTACCCTGAACGGGATCAAGAACCGGATAACCTGTTCTTCTCCAGTCATTATATGGCTCGGGATGAGCAAAAAGGTGTTTGTACTTCTCAAGCATAATTCTCTCGAGGAGAGTCTCTCCTGTCAAAGCCTCCGTTTCAGTGTCGAAGTCATTTACAAAATCTTCGTCATAAACATCATACTTTGTCAATGAAGCTTCCAGTGCATCAACTAAAGTTTCCTGAGCACCAGCCTCATCATCATTACGATACTGAGCTTCAGCTTTCAGGAAAAGACCTTCCGTATATCCTATAAAAAGTACGGGAGAGCCCTGATTAGTCCAATAGCCATTTGCAGACCATTCCTGGATACCGCTTCTGGGATCGCCTTCCATGATCGAATCATACACAGCATTGTTTCCAACGTATCCGGCTCTTTGTTCAATAAACTGATATAAAGGATTATAACCAGCAGAACTAGAACCGTCAAAAGGTTGCATCATGTCATCATCTATTGACTCAAATCCCGCGTCAAGATCATCGATAACGGCACCAAAATCCACAGTGGACACTTTCGTCAATCTCATAGCATAACGTGCCTTTAGCATATTTGCAGCTTTGACCCACAGTTCTGTGTCCCCTCCGTAAATATAATCGTTTGTTATACCAGCTACGTTATCATCAGACTGAAGATCTGGGATTGCGGCATCAAGAAGACGCTCAATCTCATCATAGATTGATGACTGGGAATCGTATACCGGAGTTAGTTCGTCAGATCCCATCAAAGCTTCGGTATAGGGTACATCACCCCAAACATCTGTAACCATAGCCAGAGAAAAAGCCATCAGAACTTTACCTACACCTGCCGCATTTCTCTCCAGGTTATCAGGATCTTCAGCTTTATCTATATATTGCTTGAGATCCATCAGAACACCCTGATACATAGAATTCCAAAGGTTATTCGGGTCGCTTTGTCTTATGTTATAATTGTTTATAGCAACAAACTGGCGGTCCTGTCCTCTTAATTGCTGCATCCAGACCGATTGGATACCCACAACATCAATGCCTCCGTAATAATATCCCAGAGAACCCTGAATGGCAGGAAGCAGGACGCCGATTGAAACATCCTTGGGATTATCCGGATCAATGTTGATATCCGGATCTATCCACTTTTCGCATGATGCGAACAGGACGGATAAAACAAATAATAAACTTAATATTTTTTTCATAATTGCTTATATTTTTAATTTTTAAACCAAAATCTTGATATTAGAAACCAAGTCGTAACCCAAAAGTATAAGACTTAGTACCCGGATTATTAAAGTAATCAAGGCCCAGACCATTGTTATTACCAACAAGGCTGGTCTCAGGATCAACACCGGTGTAAGGTGTGCTTAACCAAAGATTAATTCCGGTAAAATAAACTTCAAGATTACGAATGAATCCGGCTCCAAGAACTCTTTTGGGCACTGAATAAGCAAAGGTAAGCTCTCTGAGTCTTACCCAGTCAGCCTCTTCAATATATGGTTCAGAAGGTCCGGTAAATCCACTACCTTCACCACTCCACCAGTACCAGTCTTCATCCAAAGGAACTTCCGTGGTATTTACTGCGCCTGAACCAGGTTGTTCAACACCATTCTCATCAAGATGAACGACTTCACCATCAATGTTAACATGGCCATAGACACCTTCAAAGGTAGTTAGTTCACCACGATTTTCGGTTTCCTTGGAAGTTCCAAAATAATTCAGAGCACCTCTTGTACCATTCCACATTAATCCGCCTTCTTTGATATCAAGTAAAGCAGACAAGGAGAATCCCTTATATCTAAAGGTATTGCTAATACCGGCAGTCCAGTCGGGCATTACAGAACCCTGGGCAACCATTTCCGGACCACTGAAAGGATATCCGTCCATACTTGCATCAGCCGGATTATCATTGATGAGGATATTACCTGCATCATCTCTTTGCCAGGAAAGACCGAAGAGTGTACGATAAGCTTCACCTTCAACGGCTCTCACCTGAGGCTCAACAAATCCGGAAAGGAATAAATTAGGAACATTTTCAGCAAGTTTTGTAACTTCTGAATAAGGATTTGACCATGTAGCATAGAAATCCCACTGGAAGTCAGATGTTTTAACCGGAGTAGCGGAAAATACCACTTCAAATCCATAGGTACGCATGGTACCGGCATTTACATATCTGGCTCCAAATCCTGTAGAAGGAGCAATTTCCTGTGGAAGAAGCAGATCTTCGTTTTCATTATTGAAATATCCAACATCCAGTCCCATTCTGCCATCAAGGAATCTTAAATCAACACCAAATTCCAGTGAATTCATGCTCTCTGGAACAAGATCGGTATTACCTATGGTTCCTCCCAGTGAAAATGCATTTACACCGAGGAAAGGATAGGTTATACCCGGAGTCCAGCCATCTAAAGGCTCAGCTCTGAAGTAGTAGTTGTCTGTTGCATAAAGAGCTGCATCATTAGCAATCGAAGCATAAGATGCACGCAATTTACCATAGGGCAATACATTGTTTCCCTGCAGTCCAGGCAATTCAGTAAATACAAAGCCGGCGCTGACAGAAGGGTAGAAGAAAGAATTATTATCAGCAGGCATAGTTGTGGACCATTCCTGACGACCTGTAGCATTCAAATAGAGTAAATCCCTGTAATTGAAGGCGATATCTCCGTAAAACGCTGCGGTTCTTTTCTGAGAGGAACCTTCATATCCACGGACATCACTTGAATTGTTCATGTTATAAAAACCCAGATCGGTAAGTCCAAAAGCAATAGCCTCGGTAAAACTATACTTTGTCTGGTAGATATTATTACCAGCAGTAAAAGTAAAACCGAGATCGGGAGAGAGCTGCTTCTGAATGGTCATAATAAGATCGGAGTTAATGTCCTGATTAACTGAATTCCAGTCATCAACCTGACCTGTTGGGGCTTCGTTTGATCCGATTTCAAAATAGTTTTTCACATCCTTAAACCACATATCAGCTCCAAGGCGGTATGTAAAGCTCAACCAGTCGGTTGCCAGATAATTAATATTCAGGTTACCGAAAAGTCGGTTAACGTTATCGTTATAAAGGTTCTTATTGGCTGTCCAGTAAGGGTTATCATATCCACCACCAAAACGATAAGATCTTTGACTACCATCGGCAAGCTGATACTTATAGGAATTATCAAAATTAGGAGGAGTACGAAGCAGACCAAGCATCACACCGGAGATATTAGAACCCTTCTGAATTCTGTTACCTTCAGAGTTAACATAATTCATACTGGCTCCGACAGATAGCTTACTACTTACATCTCTTGTACCGGAAAGCTTGAATGTAGTTTTATCAAAGGTATTATTCGGTACTACACCTTCCTCGTTATTATTACTTAATGACATGTAGAAAGTACCTTTTTCATCACCCCCGGAAATATCAACATGGTGATTATAGGATATACCTGTCTGGAAGAAATCGTAGTGATCGTAAGCCTCCGCCATTTTACCGGAAGCAAAAGGACTATCGGCAGCAACCAAACGTCCGTTCGGATCCCAGTCGCGCATCCATCTGTCCATAGGAACAGTACCACCAAAGGCATAATGATCGGCAGGAACATAATTTGGGTCTGTAGTATATCTTAGATCTTCAAGCGCCGGTCCCCAGGCCACTCCAACATATCCAAAACTCTCTCTCTCATCAGGCATCCAGAGTCCAAAATCTCTTCCATTAAGGCTCATAAAAATATTTGACCCTTGGGCATATTTTTTCTGTAATTCAGGAAGTTGTGAAACCTGTTCAATTTTTACAGAACCGCTGTAATTTACTTTTACGCCTTCAGCAGATCTTTCTCCTGATTTGGTTGTAATAATGACAGCGCCATTGGCTGCACGAATACCATAAAGAGCAGTTGCGGCACCACCTTTAAGAATTGTCATATCCGCAACGTCATTGGGGTTAATGTCAATGGCACGGTTTGATTCCGAAACACTGTTAATAGTGTTTCCGGTATTACCGCTGTTGTCAATAGGAACACCATCAACCACAAAAAGAGGCTGATTACTTCTGGTTAAAGAAGCTGATCCTCTGATCTCAATAAATGATGATGATCCGGCATCTCCAGATGAACGGTTTATGCGCACTCCCGCAACTTTTCCACCGATAGCATCAATAACTGAAGTTCTGGAGGATCTTGCGAGCTGCTCCTCGTCGACTGTTTCCACTGAATAACCAAGTGCTTTGGCATCTTTGGATATACCAATAGCAGTTACAACCACCTCATCAAGATCAAGGGCATCAGGTTCCATCTGAACATCGATAGTTGATCTACCATCGATGGGAACTTCCTGTGTTCTCATTCCAACGAAGCTGAATACCAGAGTCGTTGCACCTTGGGGAACCGCAAGTACATAATCACCGTTAAAATCAGTAACAGTACCTGCTGTTGTTCCTTTTACCACAACTGACACTCCGGGCAGAGGAGCTCCGTCCTCGGCACTTGTAACATTACCGGAAATCTGCATATTCTGAGCCCATAAGCCCGAAAACACAAATACCAGGAATGCCAGCAAAACTGTAAATCTTTTCATAGATAAAGAATTTAGGTTTATAAATAGTTAATAATAGAATAATTCTATGAATCAAAACTATGAAAAAAAATTAAAAACAAAAAAAAAATGCAGATTTTTTAAGGGTTACGGAGACTTTTTCATATAAATATGGATAGTATGACATACCTGTGCTTAATTAGAAGAAACTTAGAATGAATGGAACCTTCAAGAGATTAATGGATTACATATTAGCATTCCGTCATTATGTTTAAGAATAGTATTTATTGAGAATGGTGTATAAATGGTGTTAAAGCCCATAGTAAACTCTGGACTCTTAAATTCGAAGTAGAACTCCGGGTAACCGAGTTACGAGCTTCGCAACCGCTATCCGCGTTTCGCCGGAGCTTTAGGTACCTAGCGCCTAAAGCTTTATGCGAACGTGGTCACGCCTGTCCGCGGTACTCCGGGAAATACCGCTGAAATTTAACACTGAATGAGTAT
>CAYRTD010000121.1:0-12251 GCA_964426915.1 uncultured Bacteroidaceae bacterium
ATACTTTGGTATCCGGTTCCCTGACAATTAATGATTGTACTTTTTCTTTTAGCGGAAACGCCTCTTCTCCCATCATAAAGAGCACATTTAAGGCATATAAACGAGTCATTTCTATATCACTGTCCAGTGCATCAGACAGGGTTTGCAGAATCCCTTCCTTTTTACCGAGACGATACAGGGCTTCTGCAGCAATTATGCGCACCGACATTTCATCATCATTATTCATCAGGGATTGTAATTGACTTATAACACCTGATTCATTAAATTCCTGAACGATACACCCAATGACAGCCCAGTAGCGTATGGCAGGATAATCATCATTCAGCCGGTTAATCACTTTTTCTTTAGATGCTTCATCCTTCAAAGAAGCCATTTCCGCAGTTTCAACCAGCTGTTCAAATGGGACGAGACCACTTCGCATGTAATCGTATACAGGCGTATCTTGTGCAATCCGTGCTATCATGGGTTCAGGCAGAAATCCAGCGTCCTTTATATCGTGGATCCAACGCAGGTTTTGCTCGCGTAATTCCTTTAATACTTCTCTGAATTCGGATTTTTCAGCCAGGTTATATACATTATGCGGATCATTGACAATATCATAAAGCTCTTCTGCTGGTTTAGTATTAAAAAAAGCAGCCTGTATTTCATTCAATTTTCCTTCCCGCCAGGCATTCTCCCAAGAAGGCATCGAAGGAGCCCGCCAGAGGTATTCAAGATATTGTCCGTATATTTTTTGTGGCATATAATTGCGGATGTACCTGTATTGCTTGTTACGTACCGTTCGTGACATATCGATTTTTTCGTCCATCCGGCCCCGGAAACCGAATGCATATTCCTTTGCTTTTCCATTCTGTTCCCCCATAAAAGGAATACCCTGAAAATGTTCAGGTATGTCAACACCGGCCAAACTTAGTACTGTTGCCGGGAAATCAACAAATGATACAATTCTGTCCGTTCTCTTCTCCATGGATTGAGGCAGTAAATGCTTATACATTTCGGGGACGTAAATAATAAGTGGCACCCTGAGGCCGGATTCAAATAAAAAACGTTTGCTGCGTCCAACAACACCTCCATGATCACTATAATAAAACACAATGGTAGAATCGCTTAAGCCATCCTTCTCAAGTTGTTGAAGAATTTGCCCTACCTCGGTATCCATATCCTCAATTTTATCATAATATTGAGCCCAGTCGTGTTCCATGGCAGGTGTACGGGGATGGTAAGGCGGAATGGGCACTGCCTCCGGATCGTGCCGCAATTCTTCCCAGGGAATAGAATCATGAAGGCTGCTCTCGTGGGAGGTAAAAATATTTTTAACATGAAAGAACGGTTGTCCGGGTTTCCTGTCCCGATAGTTTGCCTCATCGCTTGATCCATTCCATGCTTCAGACTGGTCAATGGTATTGTAGTCTTTTTTGGAATTGTTCGTACAATAATACCCGGCTTCCCTTAAATAGGTGGGAAAGAAATCAAAACCTTCCGGTATCGGATACCAACTCCGCATATGATGAGTTCCCAACGAATTGGCATACATTCCGGTTATAAGCGTGGAACGGGCTGGGGCACAAACCGGTGCTGTTGCAAAAGCATTTTCGAATAATATACCCTGCTCTGCCAGGGAATCCAACACCGGGGTGGTAGCAAATTCATCACCATAAGCCCCCAGTAACGGACTGTTATCCTCGCTGACAATCCATAATATATTGGGTGGAGACAGATCTTTGTTTTGTTTTTTCTGGCAACCAAAAACTAAAAAAGCAAAGGATCCTAAAATGAAGTACTTTTCAAAAAAATATCTAGACATCATGTAAAAAAAATTTAAGTTTCACTTATTTTTGTGATATTTTATTAGAAATTTGAAAGACAGTTATATATTTCATTGCATCAAAAATTACAGTCAAAATCGGGATTGGGGTGTCAACCATACATATAAACTAATTATTGCATAGAAGCCCAGACCCATGTAAAAAGCAACCGTGATCCCAATAAGCATAGAGAAAATGGCTGCCATAACAGAACCCAAAACAGCCATAGTTCCGTTTATACCATACATCCATGGAATGTACCTCTCCAATGAGGACTTTTTCATCAATTGAATTGTAGCCGGGAAGGGTATTCCCAGAAAGAAGGCCAGAGGGATAATTAAAAGTCCGCTTACTAATGCCCGAACAGCCAGTGCCTGCCCCAGAATTTTGTCGAGAATAAAAGGATGAATAGAAAAAAGAATGATACCGTATATTACAATTAAAAGACTGCTAATGTACAGGCGTCTTCTGATACTACCAACAAAAAAATACTGACCTGTATAACTCCCAACTCCCATACCCATCAGCATTGAGCTTAGTAAAATTGCTAAAGATATTGTAGGTGCACCAAGAAATAAAATTAATTTCTGGAAGAGTGAAATTTCCAGGATCATAAATCCTATTCCCGTAGATATTAGTATTATCAAGGGGTCTCGCAACTTACTGAATTTGTTAATACTGAGACCCTTCCTTATCCAAATCACAGGAATAAAAACCATGAACAGATTTAAAATGACTATTCCAATTAGTAGCCTCATCAAATAATCTGGTATACCTTTGTTTACATTATAAAAAAAGGGACTGTCATCACGGCAGGGTTCAATATTGTATTGATGATTATGAATAAACTGATCCAGGTTTTTACCTCCCGATTTCAACACCTCAAGTAATTGGCTCACATGGCTGTTATTCCTTTCAGATACATGAAAAGGGAAATGTGTAACAGCAGGAAACTCTTCCGGTATTTGTTTTGCTATAGAAATATGTCTGGATACTTCATCCTTAGTGAATGGTTTCTTTTTAATGACAAGAGTTGGCGCAAATTCATCCTCCAGCACAATTAGATGCTCCGGTATTTCATCAACTGCTACATCTAATTCTTCAAAAGCAATAACTGTTGTAATAAGAAGGCGTAGCAATTCCCATTGATTGTGCACGGTAAATATGAGCCTCCCTTCAGGAGTTAAAATATCAAGATACTCGCGTATAGCTTCACTGGTCAACAAATAGTTCTCACTCATAGAGAGATTTTCCACATTCTGAACTTGCTCAGTGGATGGAAGTGCCATTGTTATTATGTCAAATTTCTGATAAGTCTGCCTTATGAAGTGCCTTCCCTCTTTAACAAAAATTCTAACATTCAGAAAATCAGTATAAATACCTCCGTTAAATTCCCGGTAATCTTTCACGATATCGACGAAATCACGATTAATCTCTACGCCGGTAATTTCATTTACACCCTGAAGTAGGCCGGTTAATACCTCCTTGCCCCCCCCGGGACCAATTACAAGCATACTGTTTTTCTCATTCTCTTTCAGGAAAACAAAAGGGATGGAAGTTGAATGATAATACAGTAGTTGAACCAAAAGGGGTGAAACATTTTCAACATTACCATCAAATCGCATCATCTGAGAACCTGCAGCTCCATCAACAAAGAGCTGCTTTACCATATCCTGATGGCTGTATTGAACCAGATCAGCCCTGCCATTAATACTCCACCTGCTATCAATTATTCTGGATTTAATCGTAGGATCTGGGTAAACATGATGGAAGTCTTTTTCAGGAAAATCTCCGATAGGAATGGAGCCAATAACTTTTTTATCTCCGTTCATAATCAATAAGCTAAGCGAAATCACCAGGGTTGCTGATAAAACTATAGCCAGACCAGTTTTTTTTCTTTTAAACAGAAAAAAAGAGGAAGAAAGAAACACAAGAAACGAAAGAAAGAGCACAGAATTACCGGCTCCCATAATATTAATAAAAATTATAGCCAATATTGGGCCTAAAGCAGCACCAACAAGGTCGGCTGTAAAAATATTAAAACTATGTGCTGCGAAGATTTTAAAAACCCATGCAAAGAAAATACCCGCGAAAAAAAAGGGGAGAAACATTAATACAAAATAGGCCACAGGAGCAGCATCAACCTCCAGTTGAGTTACCACCAAAATAAATGCCAATAATGATAATCCCAGCAATACCAAAAAAATCGGCATTGCTTTTTTATAATACGAGGGATTATCAATCCTGATCCTGTAATATGCATACATTCCACCTAAACCCAATCCCAGGATAGCCAAAGAAAGGATTATAAAAGCAGAATTATTTACAAAGATTAGGGATGATATCCTGGTGGCAACTATCTCGAAACATAAAATTACAGATGATATCAGAAATATTTGGAAATATACCAATGGATTGGGTCTATGTGTTTCAAGCGTCACTAGATTTCGTTTAATTTCTCCTCCAAAACTTCTTTGAATACTTTTGTATCGTATTCCTGCATCAATGCTTTCTCTCTTTCTTCAATAATCCGTCTGCGTTCATGTTTTCCAAATTCAGTCGGAATGTGCTTCTTTACTTCATCATACTCCAGTTGTTTTGCAGGTTTCTTGCCCATGCATTTAATGATCGCATATTGAGTACCTTTTTCCGGATCAACATATTTTACCGGTCCGGCCACATCGTTAAGATTAAGCTTAAAAGCAGCCTCACCCAGGAAGGGTTTTTCTTTACTATATAGGGAATGTATCTCTCCATCATGATCTTTTATAAAAGTCTTGACAAAGATTCTGTCCATCAAATTCGTAAAACCAACCCCGTTCTCAAGTCTTTGTAAAAGTTGTTCTGCTGAGGCTTTATCTGATGTAATAGCAGCAAATATATTGACCTTGGCAAACTGAAAGAAAAGCGTGTCCTTGTTATCAAGATAAAAAATGTAAAGCACCTCTTCGGTTATTTCCGGCATATTCTTCTCAACAATTTTCTGATCATATAGCTCTATCAGCTTTTTTTGTATCAAGCTGTTTTTCGTGGCAGGATTGAGTACTTCCTTCTCAAGGTCTAGTTCACGGGCCTTATTAACAATATTTTCTGTCCTTAAAGCCTCAACAATATAATCTTTAAAATCTTGCTTATCAGGAAATTCTTCACTATTTAGCATCAAAATTTCATTCAGTAGTCTGTCTAATTTTTGAAGATCTACCATACCATCGGAATATTCTGCAATAATTAGATTCTTGCCCGGTCTAATAGTGTTTTCCAGTTCTTTATTATACTGATAACCATTAAATTCATCAAAGATTAGCCATTCTGATAACTGATCAAAAAACGAGGCGTTCCAACGAATGTCGGATGTATCTAAAGATTCCATGAATTCTGAATTGTATTCTATCAAAGCCTTGTCTGTATAGTCATTTTTCAATTGATCAATAATTGCATCCTCTAATTCCTCAAAAGGAGCAATGGAAATCTTATTTACTTTTTCAATTTGCACAATTGAATAAACAGAGTTATTTTCAAAAGCCTGAACCTCATTTGGTTCCATTTGAAAAATCTTTGCACTCATTCCATCCAGATTCCCTTTCCATGTTACAGAATGCCTAAGGTCACCATCAGACCCTGATGCAGTATATGCAGAGAATTTTGAGGTCAGTTCCGTAAAACTTTTTCCGCGCATTAATTCCTCCTGCATTTGTTGAACCTTAATCTCTATTTCTTCATCATCATTAATATCTCTTTTTTTAGGGAAGGTAATCATACGATATATAACCTCCCGGTTAATTTGACTATATAAATCCCTGACTGTCTTTTCATTAACGTATTCAGACAGGTACTGAGTGTTATAATAAAGAATAACCAGTTCTTCATTTATCATCCTCCGAATATCACTTATAAGCAAACTGTCTTTATGAAATCCTGATTCAAAGAAATCCAGCAGTTTAATCCTGTTAATAAACATATCATTTAATGCGATTTCATAATCCTCTATCGTAACGCTATCATGTTGCTTATAATAATATGCTTCCTGGAAATATGCATTTAGATCATCAAAGTCAATTTTAATGCTTTTCCCCACCTCACCAACTATGTCTGTATCTTCAGGTTTGCAACTTGCAAAGGTTAGTGAAACTGCAACCATCACAACCAGAAGTGAACGCTTATTTAAAATCATTGTATACACAAAAATATGATTTGATCGATTTAAAGGCTAAAAAAACTAATTATTTCTGACAAGCACAAGTTTCTTAATGTGTCCTAAAAAACTAACCCCTGATATAATAATATAATCAGGAGTTAGTTTATAGCTGGATATTATTCAGTCCTATTATTTCACAATCATTTTTTTAGTTTTTTGAGTACCATTTAATGAAAGGCTATATAAGTAGGTGCCGGGATTGAGATCATTTACATAGAAATCAACCTTGTAATTTCCTACAGATTGGTATTGTTCAACCACTGTTTTAACCAATTTACCTTGTATATCATGAATCCTAAGTGCAACATCTCCGGATGTAGGAATTCTGTAACTTATTACAGTCTGGTACATACATGGATTTGGATAATTTTTCAGGTTGAAGTCAGCCTCAAATACAGGTGCAACACCTGTTGGTATAGTAACATTCTGAGCTATTGGCTCAGTCCCTGAATCCAGGGCATCGATAATTGCAGCATGCTCGGCCTGGGCTTGATCTTTCCATGTAGGCATCAAATAATCAAACCAGTTCAGGTCGCCCACAGGAAATCCACTAAGACCAGCACTTTTCAGTGTTTGGTTGGAATACTGCAGATTGCAATTAAGTGGCCAGTCAGGAAATACCATATTTTCCTTATTATCCTCAGTAATTTCATTTCCGGATGCACGCCATTTTGGAAGAACAGCATTACTTTCTTCAAAAACTGTAGCCTTACAGAAAGTGATAATATTCGGCACCTGATCATCCATATCAAAAAATCCCGGTTCTTCACCCTCAATCCAGTTGCCTTCATATAATAACGGATAATTTTCATCATCATCAAACATGTCCTGGGTCCTGGAGTTCATTGTTATCATCTGCGAATACCACTCTTTATTGAGTCCTCCGTCATCTTCCTTTAGGTCATTAATGATCTGGTCCAATCGAGAATCCCAGTAAACTGCATTCCTGTCAACCAGAATTTTTCGATCTGCTTCAGGAAAACCATCCGGATACCATGTATCCATACCCTCAAGTTGATTTACGTTTATAATACCAGTGGGCAGACTGTCCTGATCAGTTTCAGCAACATCAAGTCCGGGATAATATGCCTGACAGTTACTATTTACAAACAAGTTATTCGTTACAACCCAGTTCACCTGGTATCCAAAGGTTGGGAAAATGTTTCCAACGCAATTAACAAATGTATTATGGTTGAAGTATGCGTGAGATACCGGATAGTTACGGAATTTGTACATCATTCCCGATGCCATCACATGTGTACAGTTTTCTACGTAAATTTCCTGGGTGTTATTTTTGACATTATCATAAACACCGCCATTACGCCTGCAAGGGTGACCGTTCATATTGACAAAATAGCTATTCTCAAATCGCACTTTCGCACTGTCCGCTTTAGTTCCATTCACAAAATTCCAGCTCGTATGCTCGAACAAACACTTATCAAAAGAAACTTGAATATCGGCAGCAGCAACAACAAAATACTGATATCCCTGGTCACCGTTATCAGCTGCTGTGCAGAACCCCAAATTTTTAAAACTAGTGTTATTTGTTAATGTGAAAAATTTTGCGTTCGTAGACTCTCCATCGGTATTCGTGGTGCCGTAAATTTGAGGCAATGCACCATCTTCTGCTTCACCTCCGACCAAAGGGCCATCCTCACCTATAATTGTGAGTGGATGATCTGAGGGAGCGGTATATTTTCTGTCTAGTGGATAGAATTCACCACGTTTAAGTAAATATACTCTGTCTGGATTTGCACGTTCACCACTTTCAGTGGTATCGGAAGCAATGGCATCAATGAGACTGTTAGCTTCATAATCCATATCTGCAAATGATTTCACGATGACTGTATCTCCTCTCACTTCATCAATGTAATCCATAAACTGAGAAAAGAGTGGACTCGCATATCCACTTGCAATTAAAAGAATTAACAAAATGGTAGATTTTTTCATAATGGTAGTTTTTAAAAGTTTATAAAAAAAAGAGTATTGTTTTTTGAACATTTTCTTACTGAATTTCTAAAGCTTATAACGCAGTCCCAATTGGAATAACCTGGGTCTATAAAATTTATAAGCATTGTTATGGACACTAAAATCAGGTCCGAAAATTCGAAAACCATCTTCGGATGCATGGAACAAGTTAGTAGCATTGAAATAAACGCTTAAGCCCCTTACTGGAAGTTTTTGTTTTAAAGAAAGATCAAAAGTAGAATAATTCTCTATGAACTCGTCTTCCTCGGGTCGGTTTCCTACGTAAGAAACAACATCATCCTGCATATTAAAAGATATTCTTCCTGAAAAGCCTTTAATATCGGCACCCAGAGCAATATTGATAATGTGATCACCCTGTTGAAGCAACCGAGCAGTCCTAAAGGTATCCACTTCAGCAAAACGTTTAATGGGTGGGCGACTGGGATTTGGATTCGGCTCGTAATACTCATAAAGACGAAACTCCTGATAATCCATTCTTGAAAATACCCTGGTATAATTAATGTTAAATACTATAGCATTGAATGGTTCTGGCAAATACCAGAAGTTGGTCTGCCAATCTAATTCTACACCTAACACCTTTGCAGGGTAAGGATTATTCATATAAGTCTCAATTCTAGCGCTTTCATTAATTGTTGGAATATCATTCACTCCCTGTTCAGGCCATTCTACCTCTTCCGGAAGATTTTTTGCCATCCTGGCGGTGGGATAAAACACATTGGTCATCTCCTTAAAAAAAGTACCTGCCGTAAATAATCCGATAGATTTATGATGGAAGGAAGTATAAAGGTCAAGGTTTTGGGAGATAGTGGGTTTTATATTTGTGTTACCTGAATATCCAGCTTCTCCCACCCTAATGTATCTACTGGGCAGAATATATCTGTAGTCTGGGCGTGATGCGGTTTTGGAATAAGCAAAACGTACATCAAACCAATCTGTTGCCTTATATCTTATCTGCATATTTGGGAACCAGTTTTGATGGTTCTTTACTGCATGGTTCAGGGTGTCCAGGTTATACCCTGTCTCAAAATGAGTACGAATGGAAAAATATCCATGGTAATCTGTCTCCAATTCCTCATACCTAATACCGCCTAATAACATTAGTTTAGAGCCAATATTTAATTCAGTCATAATGTAGGCGGCTGACAAATCTTCTGTTCCATTATAGTCGTGCCTCCAGGTATCTGCAAAATCTGTGAACCAGGTGGGTGAGGACAAGCGAATATAAGGATCCATTAGATCGACATCTACAACTGTAGACATATCATACGCTCCATCAAGAAAATATTTCCCCCGCTCATCCAGATACTCCTGATCCTTGAAATCCCTCAATTTTAGCGATTCATCCGGATTAATATTGTTTTCTTCAAGAAAATCCCTGGCACCTTCATTCCACTGCACTTCCGATAAACGGGCAATTTTCTTATTCCGGTCCGATTCACGAGTCATCCTATGGATCTTACCTCCGGTTTTGATCCTACCGGAAATATTCTCATTTATTGTAACTGGAATCTCGATGTTAACTGCAGCTGCCAGTTTCCTTTCATTGAAGCTGTCATCCCAAACATCACTTGTCCCTACTGTTGCAGTTTTCCAATCATCCTCGAACAAATCAATGCCATAAATATCATCCGGTCTGTAGCTGGTCAGATACGATTCATTAATAGTTTCGAATGCATTGCCTCCACTCTTAAAATCAAGATCATAACTAAGATTGGTATTCCTTTCACTGTATGAATGTGTAAAACTATAGTCAACATATACTCCAGATAAATTATGTTCTCCTTGAAGAGAGTTCACTAACATCTTCCGGCTATAGATATCTCTGTCAAGTGTATACAATCTTTCTCCGGATGGGAATTCCAACTCATCACCATAGGAGACATAATTTATATCCTGATCAGAGTATGTGTTCATGAGAATAAACTTACCTTCTCCTAATTTGTAATCGATCAAAAGACTTCCACCTATGTTCTCTGCAATTTCAACATCATCTTGATAGTGGTATCCTTTAAGGCCATATGTTCCCAATCCGTAACCCGGGTCTTCTCCGGCAGTACCTAAGCCTAATTCGTAAATCGAGGTTCCCCGTTCCAAACCACCATTAGAACGTTGTATATTCCCCTGAGCAAAAATGCCAAGTTTATTATTAAGAAATCGATTACTTAAACTAAGCCAGCTCTTATAATTATCATAGGTATGATCCTGGGAATTGTATTGACCCTGAATTAAACCGTCAACATGAAATTCAGCAGGAGCTTCTTTTAGACGTAAATTTACGGTTCCACCAATTGCATCGGCGTCCATATCCGGAGTAACCACCTTAAACACCTCAAGCCCGGAGAGCATATTTGAAGAGACAAATCCCAGACTCGTGGAACGATCATCCATGCTGGTGGAAGGCATTTCAATACCATTGACAAGTATCTTGTTCATTTTTGCCTGTACTCCACGTATTACTATTTTGTCGCCAGACTGAATTGACACCCCGGGTAAACGGCTAAGCGCCTTAGCAGCATTATCATCCGGCAACTCCTGAATCTTCTCTGAAGAGACAACATTCTTTATAGTTTTTGAGGAGAGCTGGTCATTAATGGCTGCAACTTGTCCTCTCGCCATGGCGGTAATCACAACTTCTTCGCCTTCGAATGACATATTTTCCAATTGGAAATCCAACTCCAATTCCTGTCCACCAACCAAATCAACCGGTTTAGAATTGTCTTTATATCCCAAATAACGAACGATGATGTTATGAGAACCTGAAGGCAATTTATCCAGACTATAAAACCCATCGAGGTTAGTAATTGTTCCAATACTTGTCCCCTCCAGGTGCACGCTGGCACCAATAAGGACTTCACCTGTTTTATCTGTTACTTTGCCCTTTACTCGGGCACTATTTGTAGTGCCTCTCTGTGCCATTATTGTGGTAACACAAAGTGTCATCATAAAAACGAAGGCAAATCTCATATTGAACAAATATAAAATTCTCACTTTTTCATTGTGCTTTATTTTATCTCTAATTATACGCATCAGATTTCTCATAAACATTTATACTTTACTTTGAGAATATATTGACTACTCCATTACAATTGTTCCAATTTGCAAAAGATACATAAATAAGGATATTATCAACTACTCTTTGTGATGAGTTCATGTTATTAACATGAATTCAGTGAATCGGAAAATAACAATGCTTTAAGACATATAAAGAACTCATTCGAGAAGTGTACCTTATTTCATAACTTACAAAAAAAAGATAAAACAATAAATAAATCACTCTTATAGTTCTCTGGGCAACAATTAATTTCACACCTACTTAATATCCTTTTTACAATATCTTATTGTCCTTTCGACTACAAGTTTAAGTAATTTCTTTTACATTTCCAAAACATTCCATTTTTATTTCATTATTAACCGACTAAATTCAAAATCAATAAGATCATATTTTGTATTCGACAGTAAATTAATTGGATAGGCATTTTTTGTTTCCTGTTCAATATAATCTGCCTCCTTCTAAACAGAGCTATTTGCACCGAGCAAGGTTCAATCACACCAAGTTCAAGAATCAGATCATTTCCTAAAAATGAATGAGGCAGGGAGAATTTTTTTGAGAATAAACCACTTCGTAATTGGCAGCATACCAATTTTGCGCCATAACCAATTCCAGGTTATCTTGAACAGTGAATGCAATGAACAACATCCGTGATCTGTTCAAAATTTTGTTTCTTCCCTTAGTTGGAACGTATAAATGGTGATATACTTTGAAATTGCCCGGATTGGTGTCGCTTATATTGTCACTTTGTTTTAGGTGATTCAAAAAAAATGTTTTTTTTATTGTTCCCGTGTTGGGTTTTTCATTGGAAAGTGCCACCAATAAATTCGATTGGTATAAAAATATTTATTCTGGTTTGTTTAAAACACCATCTCTTTTCGAATCTTTATTGAACAGGTGTTAAATTATCTAACATAATTCAATATTTCCATTTTTATCGACTGAACTAACTTTCTTGTCATCAGGAACAAAAACAGAAGCTCCAATCCATGAGGTGGCATCCTCGCCCGCACCCAGGAAAGAAATCTGCCCTTCGGCTGCCTCTGCTTCAATAGTATGGGTGCCTGATGTAGAAGGCATAATGCAGAGTGTATATGCTTCACCATAGTGAGGATATCCATTATCGCCGTTTGCATTCATCCATAGTAAACAGTGATCGAACATATTCAGATCCCAGGCAAAACCAATTCCGATATTTTGTTGCATGTTTCTA
>CAYRTD010000122.1:0-11991 GCA_964426915.1 uncultured Bacteroidaceae bacterium
AGCTATATCCTGTCCAGTCCCGGATTCTCATTGAGGAAATCATATCTTAACCCAATCCTGAACTCCAGGTAAAGTCATTAAATGATATTGTTTTCGCAGGTGATCCGGTTCAGCTGGGAGTATCGGATATGGTAAATGGTGGGAATGGCACATATATTTATTATTGGTATCCCGAAGAAGGATTGGACGACCCGTCCAGTTCCCGTCCCTGGGCGACTCCAACAGATGATATTACTTACACCTTAACAGTTACTATCATGTGTTTTTGTTTCTATTTTGTTTCTTAATATTTTTATATGTTTGATTTATAGTAATATTACATTTTTTATATCGGAAAGTGTCATGTTTTGATTTTTCAACCTATGAATATTTCCTTTATGAAATAATATGTAATGATCCCCGAAACGATTAGTTTCAGAACAATGCCTGTAAAAAAGCCCATTAGACTTCCAAAGCCTGACCGGAAAGAGGATCTTTGATCCTTTCCTGATAGCATTTCACCTGCAACCGCACCGATAAAGGGTCCGGCAATGATCCCGACCGGTCCGAAAAACAAGCCGGCAATAAGACCGAATGTAGCACCAAGGGTGCCTGCCCGTGATCCTCCGTATCTTTTTGTTCCCCATATGGGTACGAAATAGTCAAGTACGACCGCTACAATTGCTGCACTCGCGGTTATCCATAAAATAGTATCAAACTGAGCTTCCCGGTGCGGCTCAAGGAAATCTGTAAACCGAAGAAGCAGCAAGCCGATAAAGCTTAAAGGAGGACCCGGGATTACAGGCAAAATACATCCTGCCAGTCCTGCCAGAATGAAAAAAATAGCTACGATCAGTAAAAGTATATCCAAAAACATATGATCTGATTAGAGTCTGTCAATAGAGTTGGGTGTCTGGATCATAACCGAATCCGCCAATTGGCGGTGAGCTCAGCGAAGCTAATGTTCGGGATCAAAAAACAGATATCGGACATTATGGACATGATTAAGGATTATTATCCTCACTTTCATGCATAGGCATCTCTCCTTTACGGATGGAGGAAGATTCAACGCTGTACCCTGCCGATCTGATTTTCTCACTTATTTTTTCCAGACTGATGAGACTTGTATCTGCTTTTACAAAAGTTTTTGCATTGGTATGGGATGCCTCAACCTCCATTACACCTTCCAGTTCTGATACGCCCGATTTAACGGTGTTTTCACAACCGGTGCAGGTCATGCCCTTTACATCCAGGTCAATAAGTACGACATTGTCAGGATTGATCTCTGCACCAGCCTCTGTAGCTGAATTACCTTCATTTGCCCTGTTACAGGCGCTAATGATAAAGACCACTGTAATTAAAGAAATAAGTAATTTTTTCATGTCTTGCTTTTTAATATTATTAAAAAATGTTCCGAAAAGATAATAAATAATTAGATATCATTACAAATTTGAGCCGTTAGTTAATCTGCTCCGATTATATCGTCAAAAGCCGCATAAAGGGCACAAAAGCTAATAGGAATAGTAAAAAGCAATCCCACTCCGAATGCCAGTGCTCCGATAAAGTTCAATAACCCCAGAACGAGTGTAAGTATGAAGATATTAAACCATTCGGGGCCAACCATCTTTCTGCTGAGTTCCATTCCTTCCCAAAAGTCGACTTTCCCAAAAATAATAAATAACATGGCAAATGTATATCCGACCGACAGGTATATTCCGGGGATAATGAACACCATGAAGCCAATAGAAATGATCAGAGCTGAAACAGGAATGAGGAGAAATAAAGCAATAAAATACCTGAATCCGTCAAAAAAATGATCGATTAGCACTGATCTTCCTCTGTTTATCCTGTGTGCAACAATAAAAAATCCGGCTGTAAGGGGGCCAGAAATAAGAAATCCTCCAAGAGGAAAGGTTACAAGGTTAATAGCGGCATAGATGAGAAAAAGTTCGGGCTTTTGCCGAAAGATCCATAATCCCTTACGGAGATAATCTTCGGTATTTACCCTGTACCCGGTTTTTCTTAATGCATCAACTCTGGTTGAATAATCACTTAAAATTTGCATATCAGTGAGTTTTTGTGATGCAATTTATGAAAAGAAGAGCCGGAATTAAAACAAAAAATGAGAATGTTTTATTTTCCTTCAGGAAAACAGATAAACAGATAGCTGTATAAATGTGAAGTTATTTTGTCTGTCCATAATGTCCGATATACTCATTCAGGGTTAATTCAGTGAGACTATGATATTGGTTTTCAAAATCATTAGTCGAAATGATCCCGAACATTAGCCTCGCTGAGCTCACCGCTAGTTGGCGATTCGGTTTTGGTCCAGACACCGGACTTTATTGACAGACTTTATGCAGGCTATGACGATCTCTGTCTGAGCCGGGAAGATCGGTTAAAATTACTTTTTACACTCACCGGTCCGGGGGAAATATTTTTCACTGTATTACAACTGCATTGTCCCCCGCATTGTGTTTTGTCGGGTTTCTTTATCTGGTTGATCACAAACTTTATCAACGACGCTAAAGCGAATCCGAGTGCTATAATAAAAATTCCAAGTGCTAAATATTCCTGTATCATAATTATATTTTTATCAAATTTCTTATTCTTTTGCCAACTTTTATCAATTTTTCTTTACTTTTCAATTGTCTTCCCTGCATCTGACCCTGGTGCGTAATTATAATTTGAAAAACTGAATGCAATACTTAAAAATACACAACTTCAGCCAATATATCCGGCTATGTTATAAACAATAAATGACAATAGCCATGCCAGTATTGTGGTGTATACTACCAGAAATGCTGACCATTTAAAGGTGCCCGTTTCTTTTGAAACTGTTGCCACAACGGCTATACATGGAAAATAAACCAGGATAAACATCAAAAATGCCAATGCAACGGCAGGCGAATAAACCCGTTGTCCGGATTTTTCCCCCGATGTATATTTTTCATTTTGCAATCTCTCCCCCAAACCGGCAGAGACATTATCCTGATCAATTTCATATATAACCCCCATGGTACTTACTACGATTTCTTTTGCTGTTACTCCGGCAAGCAGGCTCACAGTCATTTTCCAATCGAATCCCAAAGGCTCCACTACCGGCTGAATACTTTTCCCTATTCTTTCCAGATAAGACATTTCCGCTTCCTGGGTTGCTGCTTGTTCCGAACTATCACCGTTTAATAATGTGCTATTAACAGGATAATAATTTAATCCCCAAATAATTATCGATGCCAACAGGATAATTCCTCCTATCTTTTTCAGATACTGATAACCTTTATTCCACATATGGCGTGCTGTGTTCCTAAGCGTAGGCATTCGGTAAGGAGGAAGTTCCATTACAAAAGGAGAATCATCTTTCCTGAAAAACAATCGTTTAAAGAGCAGAGCAGATAACACGGCAAGCAATATACCGGTAAGATAAATTCCGAAAAGAATAGTTCCCTGGTGAGACGGAAAGAAAGCACTTATAATCAGGATATATACGGGTAACCTGGCACTGCAGGACATAAATGGCAGGATAAGTATCGTCAGAAGACGATTATTGCGATTTTCGATAATTCGGGTTGACATTATCGCGGGAACATTACATCCAAATCCCATTACCAGAGGGATAAACGATTTTCCATGTAGGCCGATTTTATGCATTAGTTTATCCATAATAAAGGCAGCTCTGGCCATATATCCTGTATCTTCCATGAAGGAAATAAAGAAAAACAGGATCAGGATATTCGGAAGGAAAACTATTATTCCCCCAACTCCTCCGATGACTCCATCAATGAGAAGATTCTGAAAATCTCCTTCGGGAATTACCGAGTTGAAAAAGGAAGATAAATACCTTATCCCACTTTCGATCCAATCTACAGGGTATTGCCCCAGCTTGAATGTGGTAATAAAACTTAGCCAAAGGAAAAAGAAAAAGACAGGCAGTCCAAAATATTTGTGCGTCAGGAGGCCATCAATTTTCTCGCTAACAGAAGGTCTTAGCTTTTCTGCAGGGATAAAAGTTTCTTTTAAAGCCCCGTTTATAAATCCATAACGGTAATCTGTGATAACACTCTCAGCACTATCGTTATATTTTTCTTCAATGGAGTGTCTCTCTTCTTTCGTCTTTTTTAATATTTTTTCTTTTTCTTCGTTTTCTTCAAGGTTGTTTATAATCCAGCTATCTTTTTCAAGGAGCTTGATGGCTGTGTAACGGGGGCAAACCACATTCTTTACTGATTGGTTTTGGGAAGATATTAGAAGATCATGAATTTTCTTTATGGATTTTTCCAGGTCCGGGCCATAATTTATGTGTATTTTTTTTCTGTTTTTTTCCTCCTGTTTATATTTGCTGATCACCGCATCAAAAAGCCTTGCCAGTCCTTTACCCCGGGAACCGACAGTTGGAATAATGGGTATACCCAGCAAGGCCGAAAGTTCCATATGGTTAAATTTGTTACCGGAATTTTTCAGCTCATCGAACATGTTCAAAGCCATTACTATTTTGATATTCATGTCAATCAACTGACTTGACAAATACAGGTTTCTTTCGAGATTTGTTGCATCAATCACATTCACAACGACATCCGGTGGATTCTGAATCAGGAAATTACGCACATAAACTTCTTCAGGGGAATATGAACTCAAGGAATATGTGCCGGGCAGGTCAAAAATATTCAAAATATACCCCTGATGTTCGATACGGGCATATTTTGTATCAACAGTTACACCACCGTAATTACCAACATGCTCATAGGAACGAGTACTATAATTGAAAATGCTTGTTTTTCCACAATTCGGATTTCCGATAAGGGCTACATTAATTGTTTTTACCGGATTGGGATTATCTGTTTTTGTCAGATTATAGGAAAGTGGAATGTCTTTGGCTTTGAGATATTCTTTTGGTTTGGTTTTACTTACTTCAATAAGGGCAGCTTCTGATCGTCTGAGAGAAACCTTATATCCCATTATAGAATACTCCACAGGATCTTGAAGAGGAGCATTTTTAATCACCCTGACATTACGCCCCCTGATAAACCCCATTTCACCGATCCTCTTTCGGAAAGCACCGTGTCCATTTACTTTGACTATTATTCCGCTTTTATTTGTAGCTAATTCTGATAGAAGCATTCTAACTGATTATATGCAATATTAATTGTATTTTATTTAGAATATATACCCATATTTTGGTATTCTTAAAAAGAATAACTTAATTATACTTGAATTCCCGATATATTATTTGTAATTTATTTCACTAATTGTGTCTGGATCATAATGTCCGATATCTGCGTTATGCTTGCCCCAAAAATGCTCATTTACAACAGTAAACTGCGCTTTTTGGGGCTTCCCAAGCCTTGATCTCGAACATTATGATCCAGACACTCGACTTTATTGACAGACACTAATTAGAGTCCGTCCAAACACTAATTAAATGACAAATAGTTGAATGGAGGAAAATGAGAACATACATGATAAATTGAAGGAATTATTTGGTCTGAATTCCGGAAGTTTTAACATTTTACAGAATCAGATCGATGTAGATCTCCAAATGAAATATTTTGAACTGTCGCGCAGGGTGAAGGAAGGATTGGAGGGTGAACTGGTATTAAAGGAATCAGGAAAGCTTTTTGAGGATGAAGTTGACTTTGATGAAAAAAAAGAAATACTGGCAAAACTTGCTTCATTAGATAATGTGAAAGCTTTTCGGATAATTGAAAAATTCTATTCTGATGCTCCGGAAGAAATAGCTGAATGGACTGCTCTGGCGTACCAGGAAAGCAGGTTATTACTGGAATCTAAACTTCTGGATGAAAACCAGGTGCTGATATCAACCGGGTTGGGAGGTAAAGGTGAGAAGCTCAGATATTTTGTTGTTTTGCTCGGAAGGTCAGAAGAGAATCTGACAGAGATGCAGAAAAAAGTCATTAAAACGGAATTCAGTTATACGCTGAAAAAACATAATTCGGAGGTTGAAGATTTTAATTTCTCGGAAACAATGGCAACAGTTAAGGCGGTTATTCCGATGAAAAAGCCTGTTAAGGCTGTATTAGAGGAAGCACTTGTAGAATGCAATAATTATGGGAATTTTTTGAAGGATAATTTTATTATAACGAATGTTAAGGAACTCAGCTTTAACGAAGTAAAAGATTTTTTAAGAAATAAGAATTTCATCATCAGGGATTCGGATGATGAATAATAAGGTTCATTATGAAAGAAAATAAAATAAACGCAGCCATCCAGCTTTTGCCAGGAGGTGAAAAAGCTGAAGCATACAAAATTGTAGATCAGGCCATTAAGATCATTGCAGATTCAGGTCTTACATATAAAGTATGTCCCTTTGAAACTGTTATTGAAGGAGAGTATACGGAAGTAACAGAAATAATCCGTAAAATCCGGGATAAAAGTTTCCAAACCGGAGCTCAGGATATAATCATAAATCTCAAGCTTCAGTTTGGATCAAACAAGGACATTCTGATCCAGGATAAGATGAGGAAATACGAGTGATGAACCTGAAAAACTATACCTGATTTTTGAGTATTAATCAGGAATTATTCTCATCAAGATCTTCAAATTCAATGTTGGTGTAATTCTCCGCCATTGCAGCTTCACGTTCCTTACTTTTCTCTGGCTCATGGTTTTCACCCTGAGTCATGGGATTGTTCTTTTTGATGTAATCAATGGCAGAAACCAGTCCATCAACAAATTTGTCAAAATCTTCCTTGTAAAGAAAAACTTTATGCTTCTCGTAAAAGGACTTACCATCACGGTTAAATCTCTTTTTGCTCTCCGTAATGGTCAGGTAGTAATCATCTCTACGGGTAGCTTTAACATCGAAAAAATAGGTTCTTTTTCCTGCCCTGATAGCTTCAGAAAAAATTTCTTCCCTATTGTTTTTTACAACTTCTTCATTTTTTCCATTTCCGTCTTCCATCATTAACTCGATTTAGTTTAGGATTAATGCGTTTCAGAATCAAAAATAAAAAAATATTTTAGATTTCCTCAATTATAAAGCATTTTGATTTTTTTTTATACTTATTCATAAGCTTTTAAATTTTAATTCGTGTCTGTCCATAATGTCCGAAATACTCATTCAGTGTTAATTCAGTGAGACTATGATTTTGGCCTTCAAAATCATTTAGCCGAACTGATCCCGGGCATCAGCCGAGGGATCTCATCAGCGGTATTCGTGACCGCGTTCGCGTAAAGCTTTCCGCGAGCGCTGAAGCTACTCTGCGGAGGCGCTAGGCGCCTACGCTAAAGCTTCAGCGGCAGCGTGCGGTTGCGAAGCTCGTTATCACTCGGTTCTGCGTTATGCTTGCCCCAAAAATGCTCATTTACACCAGTAAACTGTGCTTTTTGGGGCTTGTGCCTCCGCACGTGATCGCAAGCCCCGATTAATTGCAGGAAAGACTTAGTTCCCACACATTGGGATCCAAACATTTCACTCTCTTCACAGGCACCTGTTAAAATAAAAGCTTTCTGGGATGAGAAGGCCTGATTCATTTTAATTTGTCCAAAAAAAATATGTACATTTGCAGCCGGATATAAAAAAATCTTGTTCTTTACAATGATAAGCAGAAGGCTTTTAAGGATTAAAGTGTTACAGGTTCTATACGCTTATTATAAATCTGATCAAAAGGATTTAAATAAGTCGGAAAAGGAATTATTTTTTAGTATAAATAAGGCATACGATCTGTTTTATTACATACTTTTACTAGGTGTGGAGGTAGTTGATTATGCGGAATCACGCATCGAGCTTGCGAAGAATAAAAGAATGCCCAGTGAGGAGGATCTTAATCCGAATACCCGGTTTATTGAGAATTCTTTTATCCGGCAGTTAAGGAGTAATCGACAGTTTAGGAGATTTTTGGATACTGCTAAAATAAATTGGGCTAATCATCCTGAATTTATAAAAGAGCTTTATAATTTGCTCCTGACTCATCCGGAGTATCAGGAATACATGAACTCAGAGGATCAGGATTATAATAAGGATAAAAAGATAATCATCCGTTTTTTTAATGATATTGTTTTCCCCAGCGATTCATTACACCAGATACTGGAAGAAAAAAGCATTTACTGGAATGACGATCTTGAATTTGTTATCTCGATGGTTATTAAGGCCGTAAAAAAGTTCAAAAGCAGCAGTACTGAAGACATGGAACTGCCCGATCTTTTCAAAAATGATGAGGACCGGGAATTCGTTAAAAAACTATTCAGAAAAGCTACTGTTTACCGTGACATGAGCCTGGACCTGATCGAAAAGAAAGCGAGTAACTGGGATTTGGAAAGGATTGCGTTCATGGATGTATTGATTATGCAACTGGCCATAACAGAAATGATTGAATTCAAGTCTATTCCCACAAAGGTGACCTTAAATGAATTTCTTGAAATCGCTAAATTCTATAGCACAGAAAAAAGTAATACCTTTATTAACGGAGTACTCGACAAAATAATGCAACAACTCAAGGAAGAAAAGAAAATTGTTAAAACAGGAAGAGGACTTATCGGAGAAATTTAATTTGTCATGAGAAGTATTATTGTTTTTATATTATCAGGCTTTCTTGTTTTTTCCTGTAATGAAACTGGCAAGGCAGGCTCAGAATCCTCACAGGAGAAGGATAGCACTGTCAATGGTTCGGCCAGGGTGCAATTTTATGAAACCCGACATGATTTTGGAAAAGTTGCTCAAGGTGAGAAGGTTGGATGGTATTTTAAATATAAAAATACAGGAGATGTTCCTCTGATTATAGAAAGAGTAACTGCTACCTGTGGATGCACTGTTCCCGAATATACAAAAGAACCTCTGCCGCCCGGAGAAGAGGGAAGCATTAAGGTTATGTATGATTCAAAAGGAAGATCCGGTAAGGACTTTAAAACCGTAACAGTAGAAACAAATGCTGAAAACAATATAGTAAAACTGGAATTAACAGTAGAAGTATTAACTCAATAAATATATTTTAAAATGGATTTTTTAACGATTATTTTACAGGAACCGGCTTCACCCAGCCCTTTGACTTCCCTTTTGCCTCTTTTGCTGATCATTGTAGTGTTTTATTTTTTCATGATCCGTCCACAAGTAAAAAAGCAAAAGGAGCTTAAAAATTACAGAAGTTCAATTTCAAAAGGAGAAAAAATTGTAACTACAGGAGGAATTTATGGTAAGGTAACCGATATTAAGGAACAAACACTGACTGTGGAAATAGCCGATAACGTCAGAATCAAGGTTGATAAAAATGCCGTACTTAAAGATCCGAGCGATATTAGTACCATGCAGAAGTAAGGCGGGTTCATGACTCTTTAAAGAAAGGTATCAAAATATATCTAAAGTCAACCTGAAACTGGTGTGATCACCTGGTAATTGACCCAAATTCACACCGGTTTGTTTCATGCCCTAAAAATAAGAGTACTAAACAAGATGCAGTATTCTTAAAAGGCAGTAGAAGAAATTATTGAGTTTATTACTCTATAGTTGTACAGGCTATTGAAGTGCGGATTATCAGGAGTTTTATAATTTATGTATGAAATAATTTAGTGAAACTGCAGTCTGTATATTTTTTCTGCTTTTTTTATACCTTTGAATAAAAACCAGGGTCATTTTGAAAACAAATTTTTTCAACAGATTTTCCGCATTAATAAATCATAGAAGGACAGGATTCCGGAGGAAAGCCTTTATTTTTTCTTTTTTTCTGATCGTGGCTGTAATTATCTGGTTTCTGAAAGCTCTGGAGAAAAATTATACCACCCAAATTGATTATCCCGTAAGGTACCGTAATTTTCCCAATGATAAGACCCTTGTCGGAGAACTTCCGGATCATCTTAAACTCAATGTATATGCCCACGGTTATGTGTTATTGCAGCATAAGATAAGTTCCCGGTATATTCCCTTGGTAATCAGCGTAAATTCTTTTTCGCTTAAACAACTGAGAGGCCAGGATTCGGGTTTTTATTTTCTGGAAACAAGGTTTCTTAAAGATTATGTTAGCAAGCAACTGAGTTCGGAATTTGAAATACTTGAAATATCTCCCGATTCGCTTTTTTTTCCATTTGCAGAAGTAATTGAAAAAAAGCTTCCTGTCAGAGCTGCATTTGATTTTCAACCTGACAAGCAAATGATTATTCGTTTTGGACCTGTGATCATCCCTGATTCAGTTTTTGTAACCGGACCTGATTATATCCTGGATACATTGAAATATGTTAATACCCGGGAAAAAGATTTTGGTGTACTTTCGGGAGACAGGAAACTGGATGTTCAATTAAAGCCCATTAGACATAGTACGCTAAAGCCCCAAAAGGTGGAGGTAAAGATCGAGATGGAAAAATTTACTGAGAAAACCCTGTATGTACCTCTGAGAGTTGAAGGAGTACCTGATAGTCTCCAGGTGGTTACCTTCCCCAGGGAGATTAGCCTGAGTTGTCAGGTTGGACTTACTAACTACGAAAGAGTGCAGCCAGGATCGTTTAAGCTAAGTGTTGAATATTCCGACATAGCCGAAGGCAGAGAAAGTTTGAATGTTAAGCTTTCCTCAGCACCCGATTATGTCAGGTCTGTTGAGTATACCCCCAAGACTGTAGAATATCTTATTCAGAAATAATGCTTAAGATTGGATTAACCGGAGGAATAGGGAGTGGGAAATCTACTGTGTCCCGGATTTTTAGGCACATAAAAATCCCTGTTTATGAAGCAGATATAGAGGCAAAGCGATTAATGGCTACCTGGCCCTCATTGAAATCCGGTATCATGGACCTGCTTGGTGAGCAGGCCTATATTAACGGTAATCTAAATAACAAATATATTGCTTCCATAGTCTTTAATAATCCGGAAAAATTGAAAGAGCTTAATAAAATAGTTCATCCTGCTGTGAGGACCGATTTTTATAACTGGGCGAGTAAAAGGGAGAACCACCCTTATATCGTGGAGGAGGCTGCAATTCTTTTTGAATCAGGGCATTATAAGGATTTTGACTATACGATTTTTGTGAGCGCCAATGAAGATCTTAGAATCCAAAGGGTTATGCAAAGAGATTCTGCTAAAAGAGAGGATGTTCTCAAAAGGATAAAAGAACAACTTCCCGAAGAAGATAAAATAGATCGGAGTGATTTTGTTATCAATAATAATCCGGATGATTTAATTCTTATTCAGGTTCTGGAATTACATAATAAATTTATTTCTTTGCAGGACTAAAATAAAGAACATCAATTTATGGGCAAATTTACAAAATGGATAGCAGGAGGACTTGGATGGGCGTTTTTCGGACCTCTTGGTGGTTTACTTGGTTTTCTGATCGGAAGTGCTTTCGATGATCAGGGAATTCCTAAATTCCAGGGAATCCCTGGCAGAACGACTCCAGGTGATTTTGCAATGAGTTTACTTGTACTGGTTTCTACAGTAATGAAAGCAGACGGAAAAGTTTTAAAATCCGAACTCGATTTTGTGAAGGCTTATTTTGTGCGGAACTTTGGAGAAAGTTCAGCTAGTGAGGCTATAATGATGTTGAGAGATCTCCTGAAAAGGGAAGTTGATCTTAAAGCTGTATCTCAGCAAATAAAAGTCAGACTTGATTATTCATCCAGGTTGCAGATGATGCATTTTCTCTATGGAATTGCAAATGCCGATGGGGTAATCGGACCTGCAGAAAAAGTTGTACTGCAGAAAATTGCCGGATATCTTGGCATTAGTACAAAAGACCGGGAATCGATACTTTCGATGTTCGTTCCTTCTACCGATGCAGCCTATAAGATTCTTGAAATAAGCCCTGAAGCGAGTAATGAAGATGTTAAAAAGGCTTACCGGAAAATGGCCATGAAATATCATCCGGATAAAGTTTCTTATCTGGGAGAGGATTTTAAAAAGGTGGCAAATGAAAAATTCCGTAAAGTTAGTGAAGCCTATGAATCCATCAGGAAAGAAAGAGGCTTTAATTAGAGTCTGTCCATAATGTCCGAAATACTCATTCAGTGTTAAATTTCAACGGTATTCGTGAGCTCGTTATCACTCGGTTCTGCGTTGCTGCAAAAATTTTAAAT
>CAYRTD010000123.1:0-11799 GCA_964426915.1 uncultured Bacteroidaceae bacterium
GCTTTCAGATTGTAAGTTCTTTTAAAATGATTATTACTTTTTAGACACCCTCTTTGATTGAATAATCTTAGGAATCACCAAGCCTCTTTCCTCTACGAACAGACCCTAAGGGTTTTTGAAACCCTTAGGGTCTGTTCGTAGAGGAGAGAAGATCAAACCTTGTCTCTATATTCATGAATTAATTTCAGTAATTCTTCCACTGCACTCTCTTCGGGAATGTTTTTTTTGACTGCTTCTCTTGCCTTGTAAAGGGTGACTTTTCCAGGTCCGGAACCGACATATCCGAAATCCGCATCCGCCATTTCTCCCGGTCCGTTTACAATACAGCCCATAACAGCTATCTTCAGTCCTTTGAATTCCAATGTGGCTTCTTTGATTCTTTTAAGGGTGGATTGAATATTAAAAAGGGTCCTTCCGCACGAAGGGCAGGCAATATACTCGGTCTTGGAAATCCTTGCCGAGCATGCTTGAAGTATTGAGAAAGAGATCTCCCGCAGATCCCGGGTTGAAATTTCCGGATTTGCTTCATCAATCCATATACCATCGCCAAATCCGTCTGTAAAAAGTACACCTGTCTCTGCAGAAGCTCGGATCATCAGCTCTTCCTTGTTTTTTGAGTGATATTTTCTGTAAAGAATGACCGGCATATCCAGCTTGAAATCATTTAATTGTTTAAATAATTTTCTGAAGTTAGCGGGAACGTTTTTTTTTCCTCCATCGTAAACCAGGACTGCTTTACCGTTGCCCTGGTTTTTGAGTTTCTGCAGGCTGTTTTTATTCACTTTCAGAAATACGGGTTTACTTCCTGCCGTAAGCTTGTCAGAGTAGCTCTCAATAGCGGTTATTGGGTATCCTGAAGCTTTTTCAGGTGTATTTTGATTTAAGGGGTAAATAAGCTTAAGTCCTTCAATGCCGGGGAAATGCCTAATATTTTCGGTAAGGTATATGAAATCCGAAGCAAGAGATCCGGCCTCAGCGATCCCTCCGGAAAATTCGTATCCAAATATTTGCAGGCCGCTTCCATCTTCATCATATTCGCGGAAGCTGTTTATTACAAGTGGTGGATTATTGCCTCCAATGTTTTCAACGGCAATAGTTTCACGTTTTTTATAGTTGAAAGGATCGAAAAAGAAATTTTTCAGGCTGTCGGGGTTCCTCTCAATCATAATGCTTTTGGAGATGTCTCTTATTTTCATGGCTACGGGAATCTCTTCCTCAGGGTCTTCGGTAAGGGAGACTCTTATCGTATCGCCTATCCCGTCTGTTAGCAGACTGCATATGCCCACGGCAGATTTAATTCTTCCCTCCTCATCATCCCCTGCTTCGGTAACGCCCAGATGTATGGGGAATACCAGGTCTTCTTCCTGCATTCGTTTAACCAGTAAGCGGTTAGCCTGGACCATCACCCTGGTGGAAGAAGCTTTGAGAGAAACCACGAGTTTTTCAAAATTTTCATCTCTGAAAATGGAAAGAAATTCTATGGCAGATTCAACCATTCCTTCCGGTGTATCCCCGTACCAGTTTAAGATTCTCTCTGAAAGCGAGCCGTGGTTAACTCCTACCCGGATGGCGGTATTGTGCTCTTTGCATACTGCTATAAGAGGAAGTAGTTTATTACGGATCCTTTCCATTTGTTCTTTCTGCCGTGTTGGATGGAATTTATCCTGACCTTCATATTTCCCCGGAATATAGTTACCGGGATTGATCCTTACCTTCTCCACTATTTTTGCAGCTTCTTCGGCAACCGCCGGCAGAAAATGGACATCAGCCACCAGCGGCTGGTGATAGGATTTTTCGCGGAGTTTTTTTCTGATCTCCTGAAGACTTTTCACCTCTCTCTGGCTCTGGGTAGTGATACGGACCATATCAGCACCCCTTTCAAAGATTCGTATGCATTGAGCAACAGTTGCATCAATGTCATTGGTATTGGTGTTGGTCATCGATTGAATAACAAGGGGAGAGTTTCCACCCATCCTCACCTCACCGATCTGTATTTCCCTGCTGTTTTTCATGTTTTCCACTCGAAGCCGTCCTTTTTATCTTTGATTTCTATTCCCAAAGCTGTCAGCGCATCCCTTATCTGGTCTGCTGTAGTGAAATCCTTACGCTTTTTTGCCTCCTGGCGGATGTTCAGAACCGCTTCAATAATTTCCGAACTAAGATCGTTTTCACTGTCTTTTTCATTTTTAAGTCCCAGGATCTCATGCACAACGTAAAACATGAAATCTTTAAATTCAACAAGATGAAGTTCATTCAGCTTTTCCCTGTCTTCACTCATCAGGTTGATAAACCTTACCGCTTCGAAGAGCCGTGCGATTGCCACAGGGCTGTTCAGGTCATCGGAAAGGGCATCCCATGTCCCCTCAATAATATCGTGAATATCAAAAGTAGAAACATCCGAGGCTGTTATTTTATCCAGAAGCTCAAGTGCATCAAAAAGCCTGTTCATTCCTTTCTCTGAAGCAGAAAGAGCTTCATTGGAAAAATCAAGTGTACTCCTGTAATGGGCCTGGAGCATAAAAAATCTTATGGTCATTGGCGAGTAGGCTTTTTCGAGCAACTGATTATTTCCGATGAAAATTTCTTCCAGGGTGATGAAATTATTCAGGGATCTTCCCATTTTCTGACCATCAATTGTTATCATGTTATTATGCATCCAGTACTTTACAGACTGTTTTCCTTTTGCTGCTACCGTCTGGGCGATCTCACATTCATGATGGGGAAAAAGAAGATCAAGGCCGCCACCGTGAATATCAAAATTATCGCCGAGATAACGGCTGCTCATTACCGAGCATTCAAGATGCCAACCCGGGAATCCCTCACTCCAGTCTGACGGCCATCGCATAATATGTCTTTCATCCGCTTTTTTCCATAAGGCAAAATCGAGCGGACTTTTCTTCTCCGACTGACCTTCAAGTTTTCGTGTATTGGATAGAAGATCTTCTGTTTTCCTTCCTGAAAGAATGCCGTAATTATGATCCTTGTTATATCTATCAACGTCGAAATAGACCGAGCCATTGGACTCATAAGCATATCCTGCCTTCAGAATTTCCTTTACCATGAGCTGCTGTTCAATTACATGTCCGGATGCGAGGGGCTCTATGGAAGGAGGCAGGACATTCAGGCTTCTCATGTGATCGTGATACTGATTAAGGTAGAACTGCACGATCTCCATAGGCTCAAGCTGTTCAAGACGGGCTTTTTTACCAATTTTATCTTCTCCTGCATCTGCATCATTTTCCAGATGACCGACATCGGTAATATTCCGGACATATCTTACCTTGTATTTCAGGTGTTTCAGGTAACGGTAGAGAAAGTCGAATGTTACTGCAGGCCTGGCATGTCCCAGGTGTGCATCGCCATAAACAGTGGGGCCGCAGACATAAAGTCCGACGTGCGGAGGATTTAATGCTTTAAATTCTTCCTTTTTCCGGCTTAGTGTGTTATATATTGTGAACTTTCTCATAGCATTATTGATTAGTATACAAAGATAGGTAAGATTTTGAAAGCATCCCAGAACGATCATAGCACCTTGGCGTTGAATGGGGCGGGTCCTTATAATAAAAGATTTTACTTAATCGAACAACATCATCGCGGAGCGATGAAACTACCTTAGCCTCGGTTACGCCCGCGGATAAGGTATACCCTTCCCCGACAACGGCGTTTTGCTATACGGAACTTTGTGCAGTAAGGGAGCGGTTGAATTATTTATTTCCATTCTTTTTATAAATATTTGTATCTTGAAAAATAAAATATCACCATGGCCAGAAAAGGACAAAACAGGCGAAAAAACCAAAAATTTTCTAAACAAAATCTGGTTAGTCAGACACTGGAAGTTTTTTCAAATTTCCCGCGAAAATCATTCAATTACAAGCAAATATCGAAGATGCTGGGAATAAAGAAGGAGGATCAGCGGAATCTGATCATGCAGATACTGGAAGAATTAAGCAAGGAAGAAAACCTGGAACAAACGGGAAGGGGCAAATACCGGCTCAAATCAAGGATGGGTCATGCAATCGGCACAATCGATATGACCCAGCATGGGTATGGCTTTCTTATTACCGATGAGCTCGAAGATGATGTTTTCATTCCCCGGAACCTGTTGCACACTGCACTCGACGGGGATACTGTAAAGGTCTATATTTATCCTGCCAGGAAACGGACAGGCCGGCTGGAAGGTGAAGTGGAACAGATTCTTAAAAGAGCAAAAGAGAACTTCGTAGGCACCGTTGACATTTCAGGGCAGCTTGCTTTTTTGATCCCGGACAGTAAAAAAATGCCTTACGATTTGTTCATTCCCCTGGAAAAACTTAATGGGGCAAAGAACGGACAAAAGGCTATAGGAAGAATCACCGACTGGCCGGCAAGGGTTAAAAATCCTTTTGGCGAAATCATTGATGTTCTTGGTGATCCCGGTGAAAATGACGTTGAGATGCATGCCATCCTTGCTGAATTTGACCTTCCTTATAAATTCCCTGAAGATGTTGCCACCCTTGCAGAAGACATCAGTGAAAAAATTACCGGACAGGATTATAAGGAGAGAAGGGATTTCAGGAATGTAATGACATTTACTATCGATCCGCACGATGCCAAGGATTTTGATGATGCACTTTCTTTACGAAAACTGGAGAACGGAAATTATGAAGTGGGTGTCCACATTGCCGATGTTACTCATTATGTTAAGACCTCCACCATCATAGATGAGGAAGCTTACGACCGGGCAACCTCTGTGTATCTGGTAGACAGGGTAGTACCGATGATTCCTGAAAGGCTTTCCAACTTTATTTGTTCATTGCGTCCCGATGAAGAAAAGCTTTGCTTTTCGGTTGTATTTGAATTGAACGATAAGGCAGAGGTGGTGAGTGAGTGGATTGGCAAAACGGTCATCCTCTCGAAAAAACGATTCAATTACGGTGAGGTTCAGGACATGATAACAGGCAAGGAAGGAGAGTTGAAAGAAGAAGTCATGATACTCCACGATTTTGCGCAGACCCTCAGAAAGAAGCGTTTTCAAAATGGGTCTATTGTCTTTGACAGTGTGGAAGTAAAATTCAACCTGGACAAAAAGGGTAAACCGCTGAGTGTTTATTTCAAAGAGCAAAAAGAAGCCAATCACCTGGTCGAAGAATTTATGCTTCTGGCAAACAGGAGGGTTACGGAATTTATTAACAGGGGTGGGAAGTATGTTCAACAAACAAAAGCCGGCCCAAAAGAAAGAAGCCGGCCGAAACCAAAAACCTTTGTGTACAGAATCCACGATAAGCCCGATCCGGAAAAGCTTGAGTCTTTCAGCAGGTTTATCACCAAATTCGGATATTCTATCGACCTGTCGAATGAGAGTACTATGTCTAAATCCCTGAATCATGTACTGAACCAGGTAGAGGGCAAGAAGGAACAGGATGTTATTGAAAACCTCGCTCTGAGAGCCATGGCCAAAGCACGTTATTCAACCAATAATATCGGCCATTATGGACTGGCCTTCAAATATTACAGTCATTTCACTTCCCCCATCAGAAGGTATCCTGATATGATGGTTCACAGGATGCTGGCACACTATCTGAATAATGGGGATTCAAAGAATAAACAAAAATACGAGCAACGTTGCAATCATTGTTCGGATATGGAAAAACGTTCCATGGATGCTGAGAGGGCCTCTGTAAAATACAAGCAGGTTGAGTTTATGAAAGACAAGATCGGGATGGAGTTTCAGGCTATAATAACCGGTCTGACAGATTTTGGGATCTTTGCCGAGATCATAGAAAATAAGGTTGAAGGGATGATATCCGTTCAAAGCCTGGGAGATGACTTTTATGAATTTGATGATGAAAATTATACGCTTGTTGGACGGCATACCGGCAAAACCTTTAGTCTTGGTGCAGAGATTCTTGTTAAGGTTAAAAATGTAAACCTTCCAAAAAGACAATTGGATTTTGCTGTTGTTGAAGAGGAATAAAATTATTTGTAAGTAGCCCAAAATTAAAAAATGCTTTTTAGTCCCCAGCAAATGAGTTTGCGATAAACGTAAAAAAACTGGAGAATTAGTGCCTTTAAATAAAGAATTACATCTAAGACCTTCTTTTAGGGGCGGGACAGAGAAGAAATGAAGACACCCAAAAAATTTTATTAGCTTGAAAGTCCTCCAGACGGAAAAAAAACACTCAAGTAACTGAGTTTTTCCTGGTTTTGGCATTAAGAATAAAGGCTTATGCCGGGAGCAAGGTAGCAGATAGAATTTTGTTAAATATTCACCCTTGTTTTGCCACACCCCAACCCTCCCATGGGTAGGGGCTCGCACAGCCTCACTTAACTATTAGAAAGTATTTTTTATTAGCACAATAAATATTATAAGCAATTTAGATTATGTCCTATGTCGGACAACAAGCCTGGAGAGGGAAAATATTGCAAATGACGTATTGATTTGCTATATTTGTACGTAATTTAATATCAAAATTATGAAAACTAAATTAACATTGAGACTAAATGATAATGTTATCGAAAGAGCTAAAAAATATGCACGCAGTCATAAGATAAGTCTTTCTAAGATGATTGAATCTTATCTTGAAAGCATTACTAAACAAAAGGAAGAAGAGAAAAAGATTCCAATTACTCCTCTTGTTGAGAGCTTGAGCGGTGTGATTGATTTGCCCGCTGACTTTGATTACAAAAAAGAATATCGTGATTATTTAGAAGTAAAGTATAAATGAAAAAACTATTCGTTGATACAAATATTGTAATTGATTTATTATCAAGGAGAGAGCCTTCTTTTGAAGCGGCAGCAGAATTATTTTCTCTTGCAGATAAAAAGCAAGTCGCATTATCAGTTTCATCTTTGACTATTGCAAACACCAGTTATGCATTGTTGAGACAAATGGATTCGAATAAAGCGAAATCGGTTTTAAGAAAACTTAGGTTGATTCTTAAAGTCTTGCCATTGGATGATAAGATTATTGGATTGGCTTTAAATGACGAGACTTTTTCAGATTTTGAGGATGGACTGCAATACTTTACAGCAATTGAAGACGAACAAGAATTGATTATTACCAGAAATCTTAAGGATTTTAAAAATTCAATATTACCGACAATGACAGCTAAACAATTTATTGAAACGATTGAATAAGGCCAGTTGCCAATAAACACGCAATATACGTAAGCCGGAGGGATGTGGGTAATTTGAACTTTTGTACATTTACTCAAAATCGTATCGGTTTAATAAGCTGGAGCTCTGAAATCCCGGCCTCCGCATATTGACAACCGATAAATAAACAAATTGATATCATGAGAAAATTTCTAATTACGGTAAGTGTTTTTTTGTTTTCGATTACGGCATATACAGTTAAAGCCCAACATAATGAAACACGGAAAACCGGTGATTTCCATTCCTTATCCATTACGGGAAAAATTAGACTGGAGATCTATCCTGCTTCCGGGGATTCGCTTGTTCTGTCTGCTGAGGGTGCCACAACGGATTATATAATTTCGGAAAACACAAGTGGAGAGCTGAACATTAGGCTAAAAACGGATATAGCTGTGGATGCGAAAATTACTGCGAAGCTATATTTTAAAGATCTTAAAAGGATTGATGTCCAGGCCGGGGCGCTGGTATTGAGTCCGGATACAATAAAAACCGGATCGATGAATTTTAGTGCAAAATCGGGTGCAAAAATAGAATTACACCTGAATACTGAGATTCTTACAGCTGACGTGAAGCAGGGAGCTATCCTGGTATTGTATGGAAAGGCACAGAAACAGGAAGTTAGTGTCTCATCATCCGGCACGTATTCGGCTTTTGAACTGGAGGTTCCGGAGACCGTTGTCAGAGCCACAACCGCAGGCAGAGCCAAGGTAACAGCCGCGAAGGTGTTGAATGCCACTGCCAATACAAAGGGTTATATTGCGTATAAAGGAAATCCGGAAAGCAAGGATTTGAAGGCAACTTTCGGTGGAGAGGTTGTTGACCAGACTGACTGGTAACGATCATAAGGATCGGGCATCGTCATTTGCAGGGTCTTTCCTTTTTTCTTCCTCCCCGATCAGTACCTCAGCTATTTTCATGTCAAAGGGTGTGGTGATCTTAATATTTTCCGGATTTCCGGCTACAAGGTTGACAGGAAATCCAAGGGATTCAACGGTAGTGGCATCATCTGTAAATCTGTCGCTGTATTCCTGGTCGTATGCATTCCGGACCTGTTTCCATTGGAATACCTGGGGAGTCTGAATGAGCTTGATATCCTGCCGGGCTACAAAATGATTTTTACCGTTTTTGACATATCTGACTGATTCTCCTGAATGTAATGAAGGGATGGCGTTTCCTTCCATTTCGGCCGTTTCATAACAGCGTCTGATGGTTGACGTACTCACCAGGGGTCTGACTCCATCATGAATCCCGGTAAGCGACCCCGGTAAAACCTGTGACATCCCGCTTTTTACGGAATGAAAACGGGTTTTCCCCCCAAAAGCCACATGATGCTTAATAAAAAACTCATGACGTATGCAGAGTTTATCCCACTGAGGTACATTATCAAGAGGAAGAACCAGGATTATTTCCATTTCATTGTCGAAGGCATGGAACTTTTCCATGGTGCGCATTAATACGGGTCTGCCTTTCAGTTCAAGAAATTGTTTCGGGATCTGTCCTCCCATTCTGGTGCCGGCTCCACCGGCAACGATGATGATTGTTCTGTGCATGAAAACAAATTTATAAAAAGACCTTAAATATTATGTGAATCACAGAGAAAAAATTTGAATCACAGGGTACACAGGGTGATTTCACAGGCCCACGCCTCGGCAGGCGGGCCTGTGAAAATAACTCTGTGTATACTCTTTGATTCAAATATTTTTGCAGGACATATGGTAATCATAAGTTGACGTGTATGCCTGTAGGGGTTGGTAAGGATTATAATACCTTTTTTTATCGTTCGCCATCCACGGGTTACGCCAATTCATGGCCAGGATAAATTGATCAAAAAACCCTCTAAGTTGTTAATGAAATAATAAAAAAAATCCAAAAATGTTAAAACCTGAATTATTTGAATTCCTTTTGGAATTAAAACAAAACAATAATAAGGAGTGGTTCGATATGAACCGGAAGCGGTATGCAGAATTGAGAGAGCATTTTATAAATTTTACGGCACTTCTTGTCCATGAATTATCGGCTATGGATAAATCCATCGGATATCCGGATCCGAAAAAGACCGTTTTCAGAATAAACCGTGATATCCGTTTTTCAAAAAATAAGGCACCCTATAAAACCAATATGGGAGCATTTATTTCGGGCGGTGGAAAAAAGATTGCATTACCCGGTTACTATATTCATATCGAACCGGGTTCCTGCATGATTGCAGGGGGGATGTACCGCCCCCCGGCGCCGGAACTGAAGCTTATCCGTAAAGAAATATTTGAGAATCCGGAAGAATTCAGAAGGATCCTTAATGATACGGAATTCCAAAAAACTTTCGGTGATATGCACGGGGAGCAACTTAAGACTGCACCCCGGGGCTTTCCCAAAGATCATCCCGATCTTGAACTGGTAAAATACAAGAGCTATACAGTATTTAAGGAAATACCCGATGAATTTCTCACTCACCCTGATTCACTTAATGAGATCATGAAGACATTCCGGGTTATGAAACCTCTTAATGATTTTTTGAATCATGCATTGAAAAGGTGAGGGATATCTGGGTTGGTTTAATCTATTGAGTCGCTGCGCCCGGGAGAGGACACGGAGGGGGGATTTTAGACAGAGGTTCACTGAGGAGGCACAGAGGACACGGAGGGAAAAGTGAATAGGGGGCGTTTTTGAATCGCTTCGCTTGGGAGAGGACACGGAGGGGGGATTTTACAGATTTCCCCCGTGTACCCCGTGATTCAAAAACTCTTTGTGATTCAATAGTTTACTCCCGATAAAAAACACTATTACTCTTCACCATCTGTATACAGATATCTCTTGATGCTTTTCTTCGGAGTCTTGGCGAATTCTTCGGGATGGATCCGGAATTCAATTACATTCATATAGAGAGGAAGGGTTTTATTAAGTTCTTTTTTATTTTCCTCCATAATTTCCTTAAGCTTATCCTCGCTTATACTTTCGGCTTTCATCAGTTCGTAATCGGGATAGATAAGGGCAACCAGTTTGTAATTTTTCTGCACCACGACCGATTCCACAACCATATACATGTTGTTTATCCTGGCCTCAATTTCTTCGGGATAAATATTTTGTCCTGAAGGTCCGAGAAGCATATCCTTACTTCTTCCCCTGATAAATACAAAATTCTCTTCATCAATTACACCCAGATCGCCTGTGTGCAGCCATCCTTCTTCATCGAGCACTTCACGGGTTGCTTTTTCGTTCTTATAATAACCGGTCATAAGGTTTTCTCCTTTAACCAGAATCTCTCCCACCTCATTATAGGGATCGGAAGAATCAATTTTCATTTCAAGGGTATCCACTACCTTGCCGGCCGACCTCAGTTTTGTTTTGTCCCAGTTGGCGTAACTGATCAGAGGACCGCATTCGGTCATGCCGTAGCCAATGGAAAAAGGAAATCCTATTTTTTTGAAGAATTCTTCTGCCTGCTTGTTGAATGCAGCCCCACCAATAACTACCTCGTGGAAGTTTCCTCCGAAAACATCCGTTAATTTTTGTTTTATCTTCTTCATAAGGATTTTATTTATCCCGGGGACTTTAAGCAATAGCTTCATGGAAGGCTTGGAAATTACCGGTAAAAGCTGCTTTTTATAGATCTTTTCAATAATCAGGGGAACTGCGAGTATCAGCCTGGGTTTAATATCTTTGAAAGCTTTCAGAATAACGGGAGGGGTAGGTGTTTTTCCAAGAAAAGTAATATGACAACCCAGTGTGAAAGGAAAAAGGAATTCAAAAGCACATCCATATGAGTGTGCCAGCGGCAGAAAGGATACAATGCGATCGCGTGGTTGCAGGGGCATATTTTCATGTGCATAACGGATATTTGCGATCAGGCTGTTATGAGGAAGCATTACGCCTTTGGAGAATCCTGTGGTTCCGCTGGTATAGGATATTTCTGCCAGTTCATTATTTGAGACTTTTGCTGTTTTGAATTTATCGGCAGTGAAATCCCCGGGATAACGTTTCTTAAATTCTTTTTCAATTTTTTCATTTATGCCGTCAAAGGCTTTTTCTCTTGTAAAAACCGGGCTGAAATCCGTAAGACTGAAAACCGCTTTAAGGGCGGGCATTTCCTTAATATCCAGGTTTTCGTACAAACTGTCGCCTGCAAAGAATATCACTGAATCGGAATGATTCACAATATGGTGAATATTTTCCGTGGTGAAATCAGGAAGAATAGGTACGATTACAGCCCCATAGCTAACTGTGGCCAGGAATACAACCGACCAGTGAGTGGAGTTTTTGCCGATGAGGGCGATTTTATCCCCCTTTTTAATCCCGGCAAGTTCAAAGCCTATGTGTAAACGGGCAATTTGTCCGGCTACATCTTTATAGCTGAAGCTTTTGCCTTCATAGTCTTCCAGAGCTTCCGTATTCCAGTTGGATTTAATGCTTTTTTCAAGGAACTCAACAAAGTTTTCTTTTAGCATGATGAAATAGTTTTAGTTAAAGCAAAGTTATATTTTATTGCTTTGGAAGCAAATAAAAAAAACAGCTCTGTAGATTTCATTGTTACTTACTTAAGTTGACGCGTTTGCCTGACAGGGGTTCAACTGGAATAGCCATGGGTGCAAACCCTTGAGTGTTCGGAACCTTGATGTAGTGTTATTCAAAAGAGAAGTTTTCTCTAGCGGGGCGCAATCCAGACGTCAGTT
>CAYRTD010000124.1:0-11784 GCA_964426915.1 uncultured Bacteroidaceae bacterium
GTCCTTGCGGCAGTAATTCCCGTACTGGGGCAGGTTCCTTTTCCCCTGAACTCGTCCAGGATACTTTGAATAAGCAACTCCTGGATATGTTCAGGTAATTTAAAAAGAAACTCCTCTTCACCTTTTATATCTGAATAAAGGCGAACCGAGGAATCTCCAAATGTAGCATATTCTATTTTACCTTTCGACCCTACAATGGTGGTTATGTCAATATCTGCAGATTTTCCGGCTGTAAAACACCAGCTTCCACTACCAACCACTCCACTTTCAAAACTGAATGAGGCTGTAACTACATCTTCAGCTTCATATAAACCTTCCTGATTCGCAGCAATTCCTTTAGCTTCTTTCACCGGGCCAAATAAGAAATCTAAATAATCAAGCTGGTGGGAGGCAAGATCAAAAAAGTATCCTCCCCCTGAGATTTCAGGAATCACTCGCCAGTTGTAATCAAGGTTTCGCACATTATCCGGAACAGGTTCTTTATTCATTATAATATTTACAGTTCGCACCTCCCCTATTGCTCCCTGATCAATCAATTCCCTGACCTTTAAAAAGTTTGGCAGCGTCCTCCGGTAGTAAGCAACAAAAAGTGGCAGACCGGCTTCGCGAAAAGCGTAGTTCATAGCTTCACACCCCTTATAATCAGAAGCCATCGGTTTTTCCACATAAGCGGGCTTTCCTGCTTTTGCTGCACGTATTGCCAGATCCGGATGAACCGAAGGAGGGGTCGCGATGTAAACTATATCGATTTCGGGATCACCGAATATCTTTTCTGCATCGTCATAGGCATAAGGAATATTATGCCGTCCGGCAAAACCGGCTGCCTTTTCACCATTTCTTCTCATAACAGATTTCACCTTGGATCCGGGAAGTCTATACATAGCAGGAACACTCTTTTTCTCACACACATCTCCCGCACCGATAATGCCCCAGGTTATTGTCTTTTTATCAACACTATTTTTCATAATGGATTGTATTGGAATTCTGATTTATTATTTTGCACCCGAATGCGGGGGGTGTATCCCTGAGATCCCGACTGCTTCGCAACGGGATCAATTCGACTTAGTAATTTCAGTTCATCCCGAAATCGGGATTTCTGAAATTACAGTCTCATTGATTTAACCAAAGTAAAGATTAAAAGTTTTTTTATGAAAGTCTGAACTGAATAAAATAAACCTTTCCTCCCTTGAAACATGCCAGTCCAAAGAGAAAACACTTCACTCTTCCAGGTGTTAATTACTAAAGCTTCGAAACTGATTTATTTTTTGAGTCTGTCAATACGGTTAAGCAATTTCCCGGTGAGCATAACTCAGTAAAAGAACATTATGGACAGGCGCCATTTAATTATTATATTACAAAACATCGAAATAAATATGAAAATCAAAATACTCGGAACCCGCGGTGAAATAGACGAAACCGCACCATGGCATACAAAACATTCCGGTGTCCTGATTGATGATCTCTTTTTACTTGATCTCGGTGAAGAGGAATATCTCGATTATAATCCCTCCTTCATTGTATTCACTCATTTCCATCCTGATCATGCATATTTTGTAAGAAAAAAGAATAAGCTTTCTGAAAAAATAAAAGCCTATGGCCCCGAGGAGAATGAAGAGATAGGGAATGTCAATGTAGTAAATGACAGATTTGAAGTAGATAACTATAAATTCAATCCAATCCCTACTATACACAGTCTTAAGGTGAAGTCACAGTCCTATATAATTGAAAATGGAGGGAAAAGACTCCTTTATACGGGAGACCTTGCATGGATGGAAAAGAAATACCAGGAAGAACTTGGAAGGCTGGACATGGTAATCACAGAAGGAAGCTTTTTCAGAAAAGGAGGAATGATACGTAGAGATAAAAAAAGCGGAAAGATATTCGGTCATACCGGAGTACCCGATCTGATAAGGATCTTTAGTAAACATACCGATCACATTGTGTTAATGCATTTCGGGAAATGGTTTATGAAGGATGTTGAAGCCTCAAGAAATAAGATTGAAAATGAAGCCCCCGATGGTGTTAAGGTTGAAGCTGCCAGGGACGGACAGGGATTTTATATTTAGGTCTTTTGATTTTTGATTCAGGTATAAAGCAAATACGCTGTATTCCGGATTTATCCTGCGTAAACAGTTTGTTAAGTTCATTTTGTTAGCCGTTAAAAGAAGTATACCCGTAATTATCAAAAATAATAAATCACTATGTATAGCACTTCAAATTGATAGAGATCTTTTAAAATCTCATTTATTATAGATATAATCAATCAGGTCTATTCTTATGAAAAAAATATTACTTGTAGGCAGATGGGGAAAAACCCACGCGTTTGCCAGGGCAATTGCAGAAAAAAGTTCCGTGTTAAATGAATTATACTGCTATATGGATAAGCCCAATGCAGGAATTGTTTCTCTTGTAAAGGATCACAAGCTAGGAGATATGCAGGATAATGAAGCAATAATCGAATATGCTCTCAAAAAGAAAGTGGACATGGTTATAGCTGTGCCACATATGTCACTTAATAACAGGATTACTGATGATCTGATTTCAAAGGATATTCCATGTATCGGTCCGACATCAAAATGCAGTCAACTGGAAACCAGCAAATCATTTCTGAGAAAAATGCTAAAGGAAACAGGGCAGGAGGAAGTTTCACCTTTATATGAAACTTTTAAAGCCAAAGAAGATGTGATAGATTATGTTAATTCAATAAATTATGATTTTGCAGTTAAACCCACTGGCGTTACGGAAGGTGACGGGGTTAAGGTAATGGGCATACAACTGGATAATGACACTGATGCCATCAATTACATTCATGAGATCTTTGAGAAGAATATCGGAGGGATACCTGAAGTTATAATAGAAGAGAAACTTATAGGAAGGGAGTTTACCATACAGGCTTTTGTAAATGGCAAGACAATATCCGGAATGCCTGCTACCCGTGATTATAAACTCCTTTATGAAGGTGAAAAAGGCCTTAATACCCCTGGAATGGGTTCTATTAGCTTTGCTGACCATCTCCTTCCTTTCTTAAGTCAGGAAGAGTACAATGAATCCCTTAAAATCATGAAGAGAGTTATAACACAATTGACAGACAAATACGAGGAATACTATGTGGGTTATCTCTCGGGTCAATTCATAAAGACAGTTAACGGGATAAAAGTTATAGAATTCAATGTCAGACCCGGAGATTCAGAAATCTTAAACATTATACCTATACTGGAAACAGATTTTGTAACTATTTCTGAAGCTATGATCGCGAGGCAATTAAATAACCTGGATATTAAATATGAGAAAAAGGCTACTGTATGTAAATATGTTGTTCCTGAAGGTTTTCCTCACCCTAAAGGGAATATGTTAATGGAAATAGATGAGAAATCTATCAAAGATGCCGGGGCAGATCTTTTTTATTCCTGTTTTGCTGTTGACAAGAATGTCTTTAAACCCAGTCCAAGGGGAGTAGCAATTACTGCAAAAGGAGATTCTCTTTATGAAGCTTATGAATTATGTGAAAGGCTCTTAAAAGATTATATTAAAGGAGATAAAATTTGGCACCGGGAAGATATTGGAACAGAAGAATTACTTAATCATTACGAAACAGATGAATAATGGTGAAAATTGAAACTATAAAAGAAAATGATTTTATTTCAGTATACACGGTTGCCGGAAAAATAAAAGGTATCGTGCAGCATGCTGAGCACCTATACAAGATTATGTCAGATCACTTTGGTGATACATTTTTTGTTGCCAGGGAAGATCCGGAAAATGGCAATTCTGAAATCATAGGTTTTATGCTTGGCTTTATTTCTCAAAAAATCCCGGGATACTTATTCATATGGCAAATTGCGGTTGCAGAAAAGTCACATGGGGAAAAACTGGGTTCCCGATTACTTGAATATACGATTGATCAGGCCATCCAAAAAAATTGTAAGGCGGTTATGGCAACTGTCGAAACAACAAATACTGCTTCGCAAAAGCTTTTCGAAAAATTTGGCTTCAGTATCGACTCCGGAGAGTTTAAAAGGAAGGGGCAGAAATTGGAATATGAAAATAATAAAGAAGCCATCAGGAATTACTATAATAGTGGGACAGATCAAATTTTTTATGTCAAAAAAATTAAATAGTGTCTGTCCATAATGTCCGATATCTGCCTTATGCTCGCCGGAAAAATGCTCATTTACACGAGTAAACTCCGCTTTTTCCGGCTTCGCAAGCCTTGATCTCGAACATTATGTTCCGATAGCTATCGGAACAGACACTCGACTTTATTGACGGACACTAAATAGACGAAAGTCTCTATTTAGACGCGTTTACCTCCGGAAAATTAAAAAACCTTTATGCAATATCTTTGTTGGCTTAAATAAAGTTGGACTGGCTTAATTTATTTCACCAGGCAATTAACTATTTCATTGCTCATCTTAAATTCTCTTTGAAATGTAAGTATCTTTCTCTTTACCCGTCTAATCTAAAAATATTCATCTAAAAAATTATATAATCATGCATTTTGACGCCATCATTATCGGAGCCGGGCAAGCAGGAACACCACTCGCCTTTCGACTCGCATCGGAAAATCAAAAAGTTGCGTTCATAGAAAAATCAACAGTTGGAGGTACATGTGTAAATAATGGCTGCACACCAACCAAATCCTATGTCTCCAGTGCAAGAAGAATCTGGGATGCACGGCATGGTGAGAGCATGGGAATTTACATTCCGGAAGGAACAAAAACTGAAATGAAAAAGGTAAAAGCCCGCAAAGATAAAATTGTCGGGGCATCCGTAAATGGAATTATAGATGGAGTTAAAAATTCTGAAAATATTCAGTTTTTTAAAGGCACTGCGCGTTTTGTCTCTGATAAAAGGGTTAGAATTAATGATCAGGAATTGAGTGGGGAAAAAATCTATTTGAATGTAGGGGCCAGACCAAGAATTCCGGATGGTTTTGGAGATGTGAATTACCTCACTAATGAAACTATTCTTGAGCTTGAAGAGGTTCCCGAACATTTAATTATGATCGGAGGAAGTTACATAGGACTGGAATTTGGTCAAATGTTCCGGAGATTTGGTAGTAAAGTTACCATTGTGGAAAAAGGAGAGCAGCTCATTCCGAGAGAGGATAAATCCATTTCAGATGAGATCCTGAATTTTTTTAAAGAAGATGGCATAAATGTCAGGTTAAAGTCAAAGTTCATTGAAGCTAAAAACGATAGTAATGGAGGTGTTACAGTTAAACTGGACTGCGGTGATGGCCCGAAAGAAATTAAGGGAAGTCACCTGCTTGTTGCAGCAGGCAGAATACCGAATACAGACCTGTTGGATCTTCAAAATACCGGAATAAAAACAAATGAACGAGGTTACATCCAGGTAAACGACAGGCTTGAAACCGACGTGAAAGGAGTATATGCCCTGGGCGATTGTAACGGAGAAGGAGCTTTTACGCATACTTCCTACAATGATTATGAAATTTTGATAGATAATCTTTTTGGTGAAGGAAAACGAAAAGTCTCAGACAGGATCATAACTTATTGCCTGTATACCGATCCACCCCTGGGCAGAGCCGGCCTGACACTTAAACAGGCACAAGAAAAGGGTTATGATATACTCTACGGCTATAAACCAATGTCTGAAGTCTCCCGGGCAAATGAAAAAGGGGAAACCAGAGGATTCATGGATATTATTATAGATGCAAAAACCGAGAAGATCCTGGGAGCTGCGATACTGGGCACAGGCGGGGATGAGATTATCGGCAGCATCCTTAATGCCATGTACGCTGGTACAAGCTATAAAACCATACGTGTTACGGTGATCCCCCATCCTACTGTAACGGAATTGATACCTACTATGCTGGAATCACTTGAAAAGAGATAACAGGCATGGGAGCGTAACAGACCCTAAGGGTTGCAACCCTTAGGGTCTGTTACGCTCCCATGCCTGTTATCTCTTTTCAAGTGATTCCAGCATAGTAGGTATCAATTCCGTTACAGTAGGATGGGGGATCACCGTAACACGTATGGTTTTATAGCTTGTACCAGCGTACATGGCATTAAGGATGCTGCCGATAATCTCATCCCCGCCTGTGCCCAGTATCGCAGCTCCCAGGATCTTCTCGGTTTTTGCATCTATAATAATATCCATGAATCCTCTGGTTTCCCCTTTTTCATTTGCCCGGGAGACTTCAGACATTGGTTTATAGCCGTAGAGTATATCATAACCCTTTTCTTGTGCCTGTTTAAGTGTCAGGCCGGCTCTGCCCAGGGGTGGATCGGTATACAGGCAATAAGTTATGATCCTGTCTGAGACTTTTCGTTTTCCTTCACCAAAAAGATTATCTATCAAAATTTCATAATCATTGTAGGAAGTATGCGTAAAAGCTCCTTCTCCGTTACAATCGCCCAGGGCATATACTCCTTTCACGTCGGTTTCAAGCCTGTCGTTTACCTGGATGTAACCTCGTTCATTTGTTTTTATTCCGGTATTTTGAAGATCCAACAGGTCTGTATTCGGTATTCTGCCTGCTGCAACAAGCAGGTGACTTCCCTTAATTTCTTTCGGGCCATCACCGCAGTCCAGTTTAACTGTAACACCTCCATTACTATCGTTTTTAGCTTCAATGAACTTTGACTTTAACCTGACATTTATGCCATCTTCTTTAAAAAAATTCAGGATCTCATCTGAAATGGATTTATCCTCTCTCGGAATGAGCTGCTCTCCTTTTTCCACAATGGTAACTTTACTACCAAATCTCCGGAACATTTGACCAAATTCCAGTCCTATGTAACTTCCTCCGATCATAATTAAATGTTCGGGAACCTCTTCAAGCTCAAGAATAGTTTCATTAGTGAGGTAATTCACATCTCCAAAACCATCCGGAATTCTTGGTCTGGCCCCTACATTCAAATAGATTTTTTCCCCACTCAATTCCTGATCATTAATTCTAACCCTTTTATCAGAGACAAAACGCGCAGTGCCTTTAAAAAACTGAATATTTTCAGAATTTTTAACTCCATCTATAATTCCATTTACGGATGCCCCGACAATTTTATCTTTGCGGGCTTTTACCTTTTTCATTTCAGTTTTTGTTCCTTCCGGAATGTAAATTCCCATGCTCTCACCATGCCGTGCATCCCAGATTCTTCTTGCACTGGAGACATAGGATTTGGTTGGTGTGCAGCCATTATTTACACATGTACCTCCAACTGTTGATTTTTCTATGAACGCAACTTTTTGATTTTCCGATGCGAGTCGAAAGGCGAGTGGTGTTCCTGCTTGCCCGGCTCCGATAATGATGGCGTCAAAATGCATGATTATATAATTTTTTAGATGAATATTTTTAGATTAGACGGGTAAAGAGAAAGATACTTACATTTCAAAGAGAATTTAAGATGAGCAATGAAATAGTTAATTGCCTGGTGAAATAAATTAAGCCAGTCCAACTTTATTTAAGCCAACAAAGATATTGCATAAAGGTTTTTTAATTTTCCGGAGGTAAACGCGTCTAAATAGAGACTTTCGTCTATTTAGTGTCCGTCAATAAAGTCGAGTGTCTGTTCCGATAGCTATCGGAACATAATGTTCGAGATCAAGGCTTGCGAAGCCGGAAAAAGCGGAGTTTACTCGTGTAAATGAGCATTTTTCCGGCGAGCATAAGGCAGATATCGGACATTATGGACAGACACTATTTAATTTTTTTGACATAAAAAATTTGATCTGTCCCACTATTATAGTAATTCCTGATGGCTTCTTTATTATTTTCATATTCCAATTTCTGCCCCTTCCTTTTAAACTCTCCGGAGTCGATACTGAAGCCAAATTTTTCGAAAAGCTTTTGCGAAGCAGTATTTGTTGTTTCGACAGTTGCCATAACCGCCTTACAATTTTTTTGGATGGCCTGATCAATCGTATATTCAAGTAATCGGGAACCCAGTTTTTCCCCATGTGACTTTTCTGCAACCGCAATTTGCCATATGAATAAGTATCCCGGGATTTTTTGAGAAATAAAGCCAAGCATAAAACCTATGATTTCAGAATTGCCATTTTCCGGATCTTCCCTGGCAACAAAAAATGTATCACCAAAGTGATCTGACATAATCTTGTATAGGTGCTCAGCATGCTGCACGATACCTTTTATTTTTCCGGCAACCGTGTATACTGAAATAAAATCATTTTCTTTTATAGTTTCAATTTTCACCATTATTCATCTGTTTCGTAATGATTAAGTAATTCTTCTGTTCCAATATCTTCCCGGTGCCAAATTTTATCTCCTTTAATATAATCTTTTAAGAGCCTTTCACATAATTCATAAGCTTCATAAAGAGAATCTCCTTTTGCAGTAATTGCTACTCCCCTTGGACTGGGTTTAAAGACATTCTTGTCAACAGCAAAACAGGAATAAAAAAGATCTGCCCCGGCATCTTTGATAGATTTCTCATCTATTTCCATTAACATATTCCCTTTAGGGTGAGGAAAACCTTCAGGAACAACATATTTACATACAGTAGCCTTTTTCTCATATTTAATATCCAGGTTATTTAATTGCCTCGCGATCATAGCTTCAGAAATAGTTACAAAATCTGTTTCCAGTATAGGTATAATGTTTAAGATTTCTGAATCTCCGGGTCTGACATTGAATTCTATAACTTTTATCCCGTTAACTGTCTTTATGAATTGACCCGAGAGATAACCCACATAGTATTCCTCGTATTTGTCTGTCAATTGTGTTATAACTCTCTTCATGATTTTAAGGGATTCATTGTACTCTTCCTGACTTAAGAAAGGAAGGAGATGGTCAGCAAAGCTAATAGAACCCATTCCAGGGGTATTAAGGCCTTTTTCACCTTCATAAAGGAGTTTATAATCACGGGTAGCAGGCATTCCGGATATTGTCTTGCCATTTACAAAAGCCTGTATGGTAAACTCCCTTCCTATAAGTTTCTCTTCTATTATAACTTCAGGTATCCCTCCGATATTCTTCTCAAAGATCTCATGAATGTAATTGATGGCATCAGTGTCATTATCCAGTTGTATGCCCATTACCTTAACCCCGTCACCTTCCGTAACGCCAGTGGGTTTAACTGCAAAATCATAATTTATTGAATTAACATAATCTATCACATCTTCTTTGGCTTTAAAAGTTTCATATAAAGGTGAAACTTCCTCCTGCCCTGTTTCCTTTAGCATTTTTCTCAGAAATGATTTGCTGGTTTCCAGTTGACTGCATTTTGATGTCGGACCGATACATGGAATATCCTTTGAAATCAGATCATCAGTAATCCTGTTATTAAGTGACATATGTGGCACAGCTATAACCATGTCCACTTTCTTTTTGAGAGCATATTCGATTATTGCTTCATTATCCTGCATATCTCCTAGCTTGTGATCCTTTACAAGAGAAACAATTCCTGCATTGGGCTTATCCATATAGCAGTATAATTCATTTAACACGGAACTTTTTTCTGCAATTGCCCTGGCAAACGCGTGGGTTTTTCCCCATCTGCCTACAAGTAATATTTTTTTCATAAGAATAGACCTGATTGATTATATCTATAATAAATGAGATTTTAAAAGATCTCTATCAATTTGAAGTGCTATACATAGTGATTTATTATTTTTGATAATTACGGGTATACTTCTTTTAACGGCTAACAAAATGAACTTAACAAACTGTTTACGCAGGATAAATCCGGAATACAGCGTATTTGCTTTATACCTGAATCAAAAATCAAAAGACCTAAATATAAAATCCCTGTCCGTCCCTGGCAGCTTCAACCTTAACACCATCGGGGGCTTCATTTTCAATCTTATTTCTTGAGGCTTCAACATCCTTCATAAACCATTTCCCGAAATGCATTAACACAATGTGATCGGTATGTTTACTAAAGATCCTTATCAGATCGGGTACTCCGGTATGACCGAATATCTTTCCGCTTTTTTTATCTCTACGTATCATTCCTCCTTTTCTGAAAAAGCTTCCTTCTGTGATTACCATGTCCAGCCTTCCAAGTTCTTCCTGGTATTTCTTTTCCATCCATGCAAGGTCTCCCGTATAAAGGAGTCTTTTCCCTCCATTTTCAATTATATAGGACTGTGACTTCACCTTAAGACTGTGTATAGTAGGGATTGGATTGAATTTATAGTTATCTACTTCAAATCTGTCATTTACTACATTGACATTCCCTATCTCTTCATTCTCCTCGGGGCCATAGGCTTTTATTTTTTCAGAAAGCTTATTCTTTTTTCTTACAAAATATGCATGATCAGGATGGAAATGAGTGAATACAATGAAGGAGGGATTATAATCGAGATATTCCTCTTCACCGAGATCAAGTAAAAAGAGATCATCAATCAGGACACCGGAATGTTTTGTATGCCATGGTGCGGTTTCGTCTATTTCACCGCGGGTTCCGAGTATTTTGATTTTCATATTTATTTCGATGTTTTGTAATATAATAATTAAATGGCGCCTGTCCATAATGTTCTTTTACTGAGTTATGCTCACCGGGAAATTGCTTAACCGTATTGACAGACTCAAAAAATAAATCAGTTTCGAAGCTTTAGTAATTAACACCTGGAAGAGTGAAGTGTTTTCTCTTTGGACTGGCATGTTTCAAGGGAGGAAAGGTTTATTTTATTCAGTTCAGACTTTCATAAAAAAACTTTTAATCTTTACTTTGGTTAAATCAATGAGACTGTAATTTCAGAAATCCCGATTTCGGGATGAACTGAAATTACTAAGTCGAATTGATCCCGTTGCGAAGCAGTCGGGATCTCAGGGATACACCCCCCGCATTCGGGTGCAAAATAATAAATCAGAATTCCAATACAATCCATTATGAAAAATAGTGTTGATAAAAAGACAATAACCTGGGGCATTATCGGTGCGGGAGATGTGTGTGAGAAAAAGAGTGTTCCTGCTATGTATAGACTTCCCGGATCCAAGGTGAAATCTGTTATGAGAAGAAATGGTGAAAAGGCAGCCGGTTTTGCCGGACGGCATAATATTCCTTATGCCTATGACGATGCAGAAAAGATATTCGGTGATCCCGAAATCGATATAGTTTACATCGCGACCCCTCCTTCGGTTCATCCGGATCTGGCAATACGTGCAGCAAAAGCAGGAAAGCCCGCTTATGTGGAAAAACCGATGGCTTCTGATTATAAGGGGTGTGAAGCTATGAACTACGCTTTTCGCGAAGCCGGTCTGCCACTTTTTGTTGCTTACTACCGGAGGACGCTGCCAAACTTTTTAAAGGTCAGGGAATTGATTGATCAGGGAGCAATAGGGGAGGTGCGAACTGTAAATATTATAATGAATAAAGAACCTGTTCCGGATAATGTGCGAAACCTTGATTACAACTGGCGAGTGATTCCTGAAATCTCAGGGGGAGGATACTTTTTTGATCTTGCCTCCCACCAGCTTGATTATTTAGATTTCTTATTTGGCCCGGTGAAAGAAGCTAAAGGAATTGCTGCGAATCAGGAAGGTTTATATGAAGCTGAAGATGTAGTTACAGCCTCATTCAGTTTTGAAAGTGGAGTGGTTGGTAGTGGAAGCTGGTGTTTTACAGCCGGAAAATCTGCAGATATTGACATAACCACCATTGTAGGGTCGAAAGGTAAAATAGAATATGCTACATTTGGAGATTCCTCGGTTCGCCTTTATTCAGATATAAAAGGTGAAGAGGAGTTTCTTTTTAAATTACCTGAACATATCCAGGAGTTGCTTATTCAAAGTATCCTGGACGAGTTCAGGGGAAAAGGAACCTGCCCCAGTACGGGAATTACTGCCGCAAGGAC
>CAYRTD010000125.1:0-11539 GCA_964426915.1 uncultured Bacteroidaceae bacterium
ACATTATGTTCCGATAGCTATCGGAACAGACACTCGACTTTATTGACGGACACTACTTATATTATTCAAATAAAAGACCTTTTCATCTTTTATGCGTTCGAAAACGAACACAGCTGTTACAAAAGCGTTCAGTTTTAACCATTTCCAAACATTGTCAAAATCTTTGTATTTACCTCTTTTTTAGTTTATTATAACTTTTGGCACATCAGTTGTTATATAATAGTCAGTTCGTTGAACAAGCAAAAACACAAGACATGAAAACAACTATTTTACATATCATATTAGCACTGGCAATCGTAATTGCAACTCCAAATGCTTATGCTGACGGAAGGAAAGCTGAGAAGGAAAAAAATACAAAAAGAGAGAAAGCTGAAAAGCTTGGAAAACGGATAACCTCTTCTTTCGATTTGGAACTCAAGCTTGAGAACTGGATGCTGGATACACAGGAATTTTCCAACGAGGAAACCATTTACGAAAAAGATCTTATGCTCGAAAGCTGGATGACGGAAGTAGATGTTTTTAATCCTTCAATGGATCAGGAAATGGAACTGGAAAACTGGATGACCGGCACTTTCGAAATTGAAGAGCTGGAAATGGACATGAGCCTTGAAAACTGGATGACAGAGCCTTTTGTTTCAGATGAAAAGTTCAATGAAAAGGAACTGGTACTTGAGGACTGGATGTTAAAATTCTAAGTATGGCTAAGTAGCAATTTAATATATTTCTTTTTTAGGTTTAAGTGGTTAGCGAGGGAGCTTCGGGAGAAGCTTCCTCTCTTTTTTTAGAAAGTTGTGCAGTTATGCAGTTATGTAGTTTTTTGTTATGAGCATTCATTGATGTTTGGTGGATTAAAAGACGACACTGTAAAACCACACAACTGCAGAACTGCATTACATCATACATCATCAAACCGAAATAATAACCCAATTAAAACAAACCGCATAACTTCCTCCCCGAACCATCCAACCCTCTCCTCTGTTACCTCTTTACCAACGAAAACTAAAATGATGCCTGAACAGCCATCATCCTATATCCTGACTTTTAATTCTGGCAGACTGGAATCCATTCGTGGTCAACTCTACCGGGAAATGGCATCCTGTACCCTGTGTCCGCGTAATTGCAATGTGAACCGCCTGGAAGGAGAGAAGGGAACATGTGATACCGGAAGTAAGGCAATGGTTTCCAGTTATGGATCAATATTATCCTTGTGGTAAGGTTGAGCCGGGATCGAAGAGAGACAGAGCGATAACCTATGGTGAGGATCGTTATGCAAGAAAGCTTGCAAGAGAAAAAGGTTTGAGAATTGCCGAATGAATAGCTCCTGATGCCGGAAATAGAATAAACAAAACTTATATAAAAAACCGGCCGGAAAATTACCGGCCGGTTGCTTTATTTAATAAAGATCATTCACAATAAATGGTATTAAACCATTACCTTCTCGTCTGCATGCTGCCGCTGGAGCTTTAGCTTAAGCGTCTGAATCAGAACGTGAAAGTGGATTAAAATTTATACGAGACGGAGAAATTCCAGGTTAATCCGTTTCCGAAATATACCCGGTTATTAACGTTTATTCCATTGAAAGTTTCATCGCCTTCTCCGGCATGAGTGTTAGTACTGGATTGTGAAATATATTGGTTATTCAGCACGTTATTGACATTCAGCCTGAATCTCAGGCTGTTGTAGTTTTTGAATAACATTCTATATGAAGCACCGGCATCCAGGAGTCCGAAGGAAGGAAGTTGAAGTGAACCTTCATGATCTTCATCTGTAAAGGAGGTTGGATCGATTGAAGCATATAGTCGATCATAATATCTGTAATCAGCATCAACCTTAAGTCCCTTTACAATCTCATATTCAGCCAGCACCCCAAAAGAAGTTTGAGCGGCATTACCAACTTTAACATCATCCAAATAAATAGTGGATTCTCCGAGGAAATTCTGGCTCTCGTCGAAAACTGTGGCAGTAACATCTCCACCATACACCCAGTTGCCAATTGAGGCAAATCCTCCCAATTGTAATTTTCTCACTGGACGTGACCATACTTCAAGTTCAACCCCTCTATGTATCTGGGCAACATTCTCGTAATATGCAGTACCAAAGTTACCCTCACCCAGCTCAACTCCTCTTCTTAACTGACGGTCAGACCATACGGTATTATAGGCATTAAAATCAACATCAAGATTGTAGCTTCTGTAACCGTAGCCAAGTTCCAGGCCAAGAACCGATTCATTACCCACTTCTTCGTTGATTTCATTGGTATAATTAACATAAAGATCATCGAAAAAAGGTTGACGTGAGTAATAACCTGCATTCATGAAGACATTATGGTTGTCTGTGAGGTTATAGTTAGCGCCGGTTTTAATGTTAAATCCGGGATTAGCCAATTTTTCAGATGCCTGGTTTTCCGGTAATGCATAGGTATGATAGTCAAATCGCTGATACGTCTGACTTGAGACAGCGCCTTGAATATAGGAAGAGATCTTTTGTGTTTTGTATTCCAGCTGACCAAATAAACCACCATAAGAAATTCTTTCTGTATTAAAATAATCAAGCTTAAAATCGTCGGTGTTGTTATACATTGTTAGAAAATGATATGCACTTGAGGGATATTCCCTGGTATAAAGCTGTCCTCCGGGATATAAAGTCTGGAAACCATCGGCCCTGAAATTATCATCCCAATAACCCTGAAGTCCAAGAAGATTATCAACCAGTCTGTAATGTTCACCAAAATAAGTTCTCAGATCAGCACCGAGGTTAAATGAAAGATTTTGACTTATTTCATGGTTAAAGTTTGTTACCAGACCATACCAGTTGTGAATATTCATGGATCCTCTTCTGATTGCAGCAGTACCGTAACGACCTTCGATCAGTCCGTTTTCAGGATTTGGCTCAATTGAACTATTATTAGCAACAATCTGATCAAAGTCTATTTGATTATTATCCCCATAAACATAAGCATCTCTGCTGGCTCCGTAAGGTCCCGTACCGCCACCCTGCCCCCAGGATGCATAGGCAACAGTGGAGAGAGAAGATTTATCACTCATAATCCAGTCCCAGTTAAGGTTCATAACCGGTTTATGATAGAAATTTTTTCTCCAGGAAAAAACTTCACCATCCTTATATCCCCAGTTACTATTATATCTTTGTTCCTCATTGGTAATATTTCCATCACCATCAAGGTCATATTCTGAAATTCTTTTTGTATAGTTCTGGTGATGCCATTGCGGGGCACCGGTAAGTGAAAAGTTAAACTGATGCTTTTCGGATGGCTTATAACCAATTGAAATCAGGTAGGTCTGACCCATACCTTCTGTTCCGTCATTATAACCGTTACCCTGCCAGTGAGAAAGTAAAACACTTGACCCCCAGCCTTTTTCATTAAGACCGGTAGAATAACCCGCTGTATATTTCATATAATTATCATTCCCAAGCAGAGCAGATACCCTTCCTCCTGCTTTCATTTCTGTCGCTTTAGTAATGATATTGATTGTTGCTCCAACAGATGAAATTGCCAGCTTGGAAGAACCCAGACCTCTTTGTATCTGAACCGCACTTGCAATATCAGAAAGTCCCTGCCAGTTTGACCAGTATACTTTTCCGTCTTCCATACCATTAACCGGCTGGCCGTTAAATAAAAGCGCCAGGTTTTCCTGATCAAAACCACGGATACTCAGTCTTGAATCACCATATCCTCCGGCTTGACTGGTAACGTAAACTGAGGGCGTATTTTTCATCACTTCAGGGAATTCCTGATTACCGGTCTTTGTAATGATCTCATCCGCTGTAATAGTTGAAACCGCCACAGGAGTTTCGCGATCTTTTGCGACATCAATCACTCCAACCCCCACAATAACCACACCTTCCATTGAAAGTGCATCAAGGTTTAATTCAATCTGCCCGATCGAGGAGGTTTGGGAGAGATTGAAAGGAACAGACAGAGATTTGTATCCCACAAAGGAAATAACAATATCTCCTGTACGTTCCTGAGTATTTAGTGAAAATTCTCCTTCCAGACCCGTTATCGTGCCATTGGAAGTACCTTTTTCAACTACATTAGCCCCAGGAAGGACTTTACCCGTTTCGCCGTCAATAACCGTCCCTGTAAGAACGTTTTGAGCGAAAATGAAACCAGGTATAAGAATAATACATAATGTAATGAGAACTCTTTTCATTTTTACTTTTTTAAAGATTAGTTTATTAAGATGATGTGTAAATTTATTGAAAACAATTTATTCCGGAAATCAGGTTTTGGAAGTCGCCTGAAAATTGAAACGGTATTTGAATTATAAGCAGCTTTTTTAACCTTTAAGTTAATTCCACCACCTACTGCAAAAATCAGATATTCAGTCACTTTACCCCACATGGAAAAAGATTTCAACAATCAGCCAAATATTTATCATTAGTTATCAAGTGCCCAAAATTAGGGCATTTTTAAATCATGAATGTTAAATTCAAATTAAGTTTATGGTAACTAATCAGGTAGTGAATGATTCTTTATACTTACATCTAAATAAAATACAATGTTGAGGCTGTCTTACATGTAACTCTATATTTAAAGGCACCAATTCTCCGATTATTTTTTGTTTATCGCAAACTATTTGCAAGGGAATAAAAAGTATTTTTAAGTTTTGGCATACTTACAAATTGAAAGCATTCTCCTTTCTTTCCGCACAAAGAGCTTAGAAGAATTTATCGTAGCGAATAATGAATTATCTCTACAATTCAAAGAATTAAACGCCTTGCAATCTTTATTTCCAGTACCCCATCAACCCATACTTCGACAAACGCCCAACAACCTTAAACCTATAAACACATACCTGCCCGCGGTCCGTCGCCATGCGCCTGCGCTGTAGCTTCAGCGCAAGCGTAAGGCTATGGCCGCCGGTGACCGACACGAAGGCCCTTGCAATGGCAGGCGGAAACCCATAAACCTATAAACCCATAAACCTATAAACCATTAAACTCTTCCCCCTACTCCTCCGGCACCGGCATCCCCTCAATCCACGGTGCATCCGCTTCATAGAGTTTTTTCATCATGACCGGAATTCCGGTATTTATTATTCCCTCAAGCTCAGCCTTAACCTTTCTGAATTCCTCTTTTGCAATTTCAAGGCTCCTCCGGTGAGTCTGAGTGGGTCCGTAAGTGGAATTCCTTGTACCCATGCTTGCAATATTTACCCGTTGGCTGATTGTTGGTGGATTTTTTTCTCCTATTTCATTCCTGGAACTACTTCCCCTGAGGGTGATCTGAATGTCAATTAATTCCATTTTCAGATCATGTAGCTCGATGCTTAAATCTCCCTGTGCAATATCCGAACGTTTTAGTGAAGTTTCCATCAGTTCCACCTTTTTCATTGCATCATTAAAGGTGATATATAATGCTCCAAAAGCTTTCCGGAAGTCACTCAGTTCTCTCCAGAAAGCAACTGTTACATCGTGTGGTGATCCTTCAAGTGAACCTTCACGTAACTGTTTTACTAAAAAAGTCTCCGGTTCTGCAAGGCTGGTAACTTCACCATCCACTTCTTTTGACAGGCTAACCGTATATTCTCCGGGAGCCGCAAGAACACCGCTGTCATCTCCGTTGGAATTTTCATCTCTTAAAGCTTCAATTTCCGGATATCTCAGATCCCAGGCAATACGCTGAAAACCTTTTTTGGCTGGTGCTTTTAGTTTCCTTACTATATTATCTTCAGAGTCTTTGACAGTCAACCAAAGCGCCGGCTTCTCCTGATGCTTTTCTTCATCCAACTCTTCCCATCCGGGGAAAGGAATGTCTGCATCCTGTTTCTGGAGTTCCTTCTCTTTTTCCTGGCGTTCTTCTTTTATGGTTTTGATATCTTCCTTCAGATAGAAAGTGAATACCGCACCAAAAGGAGGATTGTCGGCCACGTACATACTTGCTCCCTGTGAACCCCTTTTACTTCCTCCAAGTGTAGGACGGGGAATATACCACCAGGCATCTCGGATAGGAAATATGGCGGCTTCCTGTTCAAGAACCTCAGGACTTACATCTCGTAAGGGAGCATAATCGTCCAAAATAAAGAATCCTCTTCCAAAAGTAGCCCCTATCAGATCATTTTCCCTCCTTTGAATGGCGAGATCACGGAAAGAAATAGTAGGTGCATCACCCGTGAACTTCACCCATTTTTCTCCACCATCGATGGTAAAATATACACCGAATTCAGTACCGGCAAAAAGCAAATCCGGATTAACATGATCCTGAACAATTCTCCACAGCAGGTTTCTCTCCGGAAGATTGGAAGCGATAGACTCCCAGCTTTCACCTTTATCGGTACTTTTTACCAGGTAGGGATTGAAATCGCCATATTTATGATTATCGAGTACCAGGTATACTGTATTTTCATCGAAAAGATCAGCTTTAACATCATTGATAAAAGCTTTTTCAGGAATACCTGGAATTGAAGAAACTTCAATTTTCTTCCAGTTTTCACCACCATCTTCGGTAAGCTGCAATAAGCCATCATCTGTACCAGCATAGATCAATCCTTCTTTTACAGGTGACTCGGAAAGAGAGGTGATGGTATTATAATTACTCATGGCATACAGATCCCAGGGAGAATCCCAGCTTTGTTGTTTGCCCATTATTTCCAGGGTAATCCGCTCCTGATCGCGGCTAAGATCACCTGAAATAGCCGTCCATGCATCACCACGATTTTCTGACTTCCATACTCTTTGTGATGCGTAATAGATGGTGGCAGGATTATGCGGACTCACAAGAATTGGTGCATCCCAGTTATAACGCTCTGCCGGCTCTCCCTTTTCAGGCTGAGGTTGAATGTGAATGATCTCACCAGTTTTCCGGTCTACTCTTACCAGGTTACCCTCCTGCCATTCCGCATACATGATATTGGGATTCCCCGGTTCGGTTGCGGGCTGGTGACCATCGGCAAAAAGGATCACTTCCCAGTCGGCATTGCGAATTCCGGTTAAGTTATCCGTCCGTGAAGGTCCGCCCTGTGTGTTATTATCCTGGGTGCCTCCATATACATAATAAAATGGTTCTTTGTCATCAACAGCAACTTTATAAAACTGGGTAACAGGAAGGTTATCGATAAACCTCCAGGTTTCCGCCAGATCAAAACTTTCATAAAGTCCGCCATCCGTTCCTACAAGAAGGTAGTCAGGATCATCTTCACGGAAAGCAAGTGCATGATTGTCGGAATGCTTGAATTCTTCCTTCATTCTTCTGAAAGTTTTTCCGCCATCATCCGATACCTGCATACGGACATCGGCCAGGTAGATCCGGTCAAAGGCGGCTGGTGAGGCATATAGCTCCTGATAATAGTGAGGTCCTGTTCCACCGGAAACAGCATCCGACATTTTCTTCCAGGAAGCACCGCGATCCTCCGAACGCCAGAGCCCACCTCTGCGACGATCAAGTTCAATAGCTGCGTAAAGTACATCGGGATTCTGAGGTGATATGGCAAATCCGATCTTTCCCATGTTTCCTTTCGGAAGTCCTTTTTCCAGTTTTATCCAGTTATCCCCGCCATCGGTGGTTTTATAAAGGGCAGTTTTCGGTCCACCACCCATATAAGCGGCAACTGTTCTGTGATGTTGCCAGGTAGCTGCATACAATACATCCGGGTTGCGCGGATCAATCAGGATTTCTGTAGCTCCGGTATATTCATCATCACCCAGCAATTTTGTCCATGTCTTACCACCATCAGTGGTCTTAAACACACCTCTTTCTCCGCCGGGATTCCATAGCGGACCCTGCGCGGCTACCCATAATATATCCGGATTTTCAGGATGTACAATGATCTCTGAGATATGCTCAGACTTTTTGAGTCCCATGTTTTTCCATGTAGCACCCCCATCTTCACTTTTATATATACCATCGCCGTAGCCCACATGACGGCCGCCGACATTTTCGCCTGTGCCAACCCAGATGGTATGGGGGTTATTAGGATCGATGGTTAAACATCCGATAGAATAAGAACCCTGTCCGTCGAAAATGGATTCCCATGTAACCCCTGCATTGAGGGTTTTCCAAACACCCCCAGAACCAACGGCTACATACCATAGATTGTCATCTTCAGGATGTATGGCAATATCGGCGATACGTCCTGACATGAAGGCAGGTCCGATATTTCTCAGCTTAAACTCTGAAAAAGTTGATTCAGTGAGTGGATTCTTTTTTTCACTGTTGTCAGATTTAATTTTTCCCCGTTGAGCAAAGGTTTCTGTTGAAAAATTTGCCAGCAGGAAAATTATTGAAAGTACAAATGCAATTTTTTTCATAGAAATGATTTATTAATTAGGTGTGTTGTTTGGGTTAATATTTTTTAATGCCAGATTTAAAAAAAGCTTGATAAAAACGGTAAAGGACCTTTCAAAATTCAAAAATACGTATTTTTATGAATTTATTAAACGATTTATGAAGAGGTATTATACCACCATATATAAGGTAATAAAATACCATAAGAAAGGATTCAAAGCACCATATTTTATTTTTTAAGTACCTATATTCAGGTAATTAATGTGCCTTTTACAGATACCTAAAATATCTTTTGGACTGATAAAAGATCCTGGTTTAGATATTTAAAACCTGTTTAATAATAAATTACACAATTTCCTTAATGGATTCTTTCATAGCTTAAATGCTAATTTCCCCGGAGAGCTTCACTTTTCTTTGATCCAAACTGTTGTTTTAGGTCGTGATAAACAGTTGTTATACCCGGCACATCCGCCTTACTGGCCTCTTTAATCGCTCCATAGTATAAAAAACATAATTCATGAATAATTTTTCGTATCCAAACCAGGGTATCGCTAATACCTTCCTGCAGTATTATCTGTTTCTTTTCAAATTTTTCCAGGGTTTCAATTAATTCTACGTAATTTCTGAGCTTCTCTTCCCTTATGTAATAAGGAGTCATTTCCGGAGCATGTTCCATATACATCAGGATCTTTTTTGTCCAGATTTTAAGGCTTTGTTTTGGTCTTCCGGATTTTCTTCTCTCTTCCGGCGTAAGATTAATCATTTTACTGATCAGATTCTTTTCCAAAATTTTGAAAGCTTTTTCAATTTCTTTAATTTCTTCCCGGCTAAATTCAATAGGGTTGACCAGATCAACGGGCATAATATTAAATTATTGGTTTATTTAAAGATAATAAATTCCTCTTTACCCGGGCATATTTTTTAATGTATCCTTAAAGGGGTCTTTTAATCACCCCAAATGCCCGGAGAGGATTCTCCTTGAGCAGCAAATCCAAATCATCCCCGGTAAATCCAAGGGACATCAATTCCGGAATCACCTTCTCAAATATGGGTGTGAAAGCTTTGATGTTTTGCTCCTGCCTGGCCGGATCATACCAGCCTGCATCATGCGAAATCAATACCCTGTCGAGAAAGCCATTTTCTTTGGCAAAGACAAGTCGCTTTATTTGTTCTCCGGAATTCCAGCCAAACTTATCGAAACTTAGCCAGCATCCGGCCTCAGCAGCTCTGAGATAATTAGAATAATCCTTCTCCTTATTGGCATGAATCCATATAAAGGCTTCCGGAGATACTCCATTCTCCTTCAAAATTTCCAACTGGGGCCACAAGCCCACGGCTTTTCCGGTGTGAGAACCAATAGTCAGACCAGTGGCAAGATGAGTGTGAGCTGCCGCTTTAACCAGTTTCTTATGCATCGGATCAAGCGGATCGGCAGCATCAATGCCAATCTTGATAAAACCCGGTTTAACAGTAGTATTATCAATTCCGTTTTCGAATTCATCGATCCATCGCTCAGAGAGCTCTTCGGCAGATAGAACAAAAGCCCATGAAGGGATGAATTTATTCTGCCTTGCCCCATATAGCCCGGTATTTGTGACTATCCTGATTCCGGTCTGCTTTGACAATTCCTTCAAAATTTCAACATCCCTTCCAAGATATGCCGGTGTTGCATCAACAAAGTATTTAACATCATGACTGGCAATCTCTTCCAGGTAAGGCTTCATAGAACTAATCACTTCCTCCTTATCCCAGCGGTTAAAATCAATACTGTCTGCACCAATAAAATCTACCAGCAAATGCTCATGGCTAAGCCATATTTCATCTCCGGCAGGTGAGACCTTATCCCTCACAGTAAAAATAAGGCCTTCGTCTGTTGTCATCGTACATGACTGCAGAATGAGATATCCGGTTAGGGACATAAAAATTACTGTTTTTCTGAAATCCATAATCAAAAGAATTTATTAAAGTTCCGGTAAAATATTCTTATATATATATATGAACAATCTTAGGAATATTAAGTTATATAAACTTGAGACCCTTATGGCTAAATCAATTTATATCAACTGGTTTAGCGTGAACGATTTACCAAAATTAGATTAATCTGCTAAATAAATGAAATTTTTATGACTTATACAGATTAAACATTATTCGTATATATTCGAAAAACAGATATTTAAGCTATAATTTTTTCCTGTTTTTATTATTTTTACATAGAAAAATCACAGTATGACGAATAAAATAAAGGCCATAAATCTTTCCGAATGGGTCGAAATTTACACAGAAGACCTGTATTCCCGGGCTTTTTATAAGGTCTCTGATAGCGAGCTGGCAAAGGACCTGGTACAGGATACTTTCCTGGTAGCCGCAGAGAAAATCGATGGCTTCAGAGGAGATAGCTCCCCGAAAACCTGGTTGTTTTCTATCCTCAACAATAAAATAATTGATGTTTACCGGAAAAGGCTTAAACAGCCGGTTGCAGCAGATAATGAGGTGTTTTCAAGATTTTTTGATGCCGGAGGAGACTGGAAAACGGATAAAAGACCGGATCCCTGGGATGAAGATGAAGAACACCTGCTGGATAATAACGAATTTCAGCTGATTCTTAAAAGCTGTCTGGATGCTTTGCCGGAAAAATGGAATACCTGTGTGAAACTAAAGTATCTCACCAGTAAAAAAGGGGAAGAAATTTGTCAGGAACTGGAGATAAGTACTACTAATTTCTGGCAGATCATCCACCGGGCCAAATTGCAACTCAGAGCTTGTATCGAAGATAACTGGTTAAAATCTTAAGAATTTCTATGAAAAAAATAATGCATATACTTTTTCTTTCCTGTCACAAGGCCACAGAATTAATCGAGAAAAAAATGCACTTCAGCCTTTCCCGGAAAGAAAAACTTCAACTGGAAGCCCATAAGATGATGTGCAATGCATGTACACGCTACGAAAAGCAAAGCTCAATAATTGAGAGAGGTATTTCTGCCATCCAAAAACCGGGAGAAAACGGTACAGACCTGAAAGAATTGAAACTTGCTATTGAGAAAAAGCTTGAGGAACACAAATAATCTTTTTGGGTATTTCTGATAGAAGAGGGGAATATTCCACAGTTGTTTTTGAACCACATAAGGCACATAAGGACACATAAGTTTTTCTTCGTGATTGAGTTTTTTCCTTCGTAGGAGAGCTAGTTCTTTTTTGAATAGCTTCCTCCCGTTTCCTTAAATGCTAGAATCTCTTCTCACATTAAAAAAGATTATCCCCATCCCCAAAATTAACCCAAACCTTATGTGCCTTATG
>CAYRTD010000126.1:0-11516 GCA_964426915.1 uncultured Bacteroidaceae bacterium
ATTAGCTTCGCTGAGCTCACCGCCATTTGGCGGATTCGGTTATGATCCAGACACTGACTTTATTGACAAACTCTCATAAATAAAAAAAGAGGGCTGTTCTCAGGAATGGCCCTCTTTTTTAAAGTTCTTTTTAGAATATCCTTTCAAAAATCTTTTGAAGGATCTCGTCGGGAGGTGAAAACTTAATTTTATTCAATAACTTCGCGATTTCAACTTCACTTTTGTCAGTTTCCATTAATTCCTGACATGTGTACAGTTCATTTTCTTCGTTAATATTATCATAAATAAAGAAAAAAGTAGAGTTTTCTACCATAGGCAAAAAGGTTTAAGGATGTGTTTAAATATTTTATTAATTTTAACGCATCCTTAAACCTTTTTATTGCAAAAAAAGAAAAATTATTTGAGGGTAAGAGAAATATTATGCTTTTCTATGAGTTTTCTGAGATTTATTAAAGCATAACGCATCCGTCCCAATGCTGTGTTAATACTCACATCTGTTTGATCGGCAATCTCCTTAAAGCTTAAACCACCATAGTGTCGTAAAAGAATTACTTCCTTCTGATCATCGGGCAGTTTTTCAATCAATTTGCGTACATCTGACTGAATTTGACCTTCAATAAGGTTATCTTCAATATTCTTATCCGACATTTTCCTGGAATTGAAAATATCTGTTTCATAATCATCGTTGGAAAGGGTATTTAGTTGTTTTTCCTTTCTAAAATGATCAATGATGAGATTATGGGCTATACGGATAACCCAGGAAAGAAATCTGCCGTTATCTTTGTATTTCCCTCTTTTTAGTGATTGTATCACTTTAATAAACGTATCCTGGAAAATATCCTGGGCAAGTTGCTCGTTTTTAACAATGAGCACGATGTAGGTGTAAACTTTGGATTTGTGCCGGTTGACCAGAATCTCAATACTGTTTTGTTTACCATTTATGAATTCTGTAACGAGTTCATAATCAGACTTAACTTTTGCTTTCACGTAAACCTCCTCTAATTGATTAGTTGAGTAGATCTGGTTCTATAGGCATTCCTCCATTTTAATTTGATAATTATGCAAAGGCGAAAATAACTGAAAAAAATCTTTCTGCAAAAAATATTACTTTTGTCTTAAGTTAAATTATATTAAATATAAGATTTTAACATTTTTACGCAAATTATATGCCAGAAGTTACAGATATAGATAATGCACTTATTACTATAAAGGGAGCAAGGGTTCATAACCTAAAAAATATTGATCTTGATATCCCCCGGGATGAGTTTGTGGTTGTTACAGGATTGTCCGGATCCGGTAAATCTTCACTTGCTTTTGATACCCTTTACGCCGAAGGTCAGAGAAGATATGTTGAAAGTTTATCGTCCTATGCCCGTCAGTTTTTGGGAAGAATTGATAAGCCCGATGTAGATTACATTCATGGCATTCCTCCTGCCGTGGCTATTGAACAAAAGGTAAATACCCGAAACCCAAGATCCACGGTAGGAACATCAACAGAAATTTATGATTATTTAAAATTACTATATGCAAGGATAGGGAAGACATACTCTCCGGTTTCGGGAGAAGAGGTGAGAAAGCATAGCATTTCCGATGTTGTTGATCATATATTGTCGTATGACAGAGGAGAAAGGCTTCTTCTTCTTACACCTTTTATATGTTGTAACGGCAGCGATGTGGATTATCAGCTCGAGGTATACCTTCGGCAGGGGATTACCAGGCTTGAGATCGATACAGATATCTACAAAATTGAAGAGGTCCTGAAAGATAAATCGCTTACAGAGCGGGCTCCGGGTCAGAATCTAATTATCGACAGACTGGTTGTTCAGGATGACGAAGATTCCATTTCCCGGTATGCTGATTCAGTTCAATCGGCATTTAATATTGGTAAGGGGTTGTGCCACATTCGCAAATCCGATGAAAAAAGTCATATCGAATTTTCAGAAAAATTTGAAGCCGACGGGATAGAATTTGAAGAACCATCAGAACATATGCTCAGCTTCAATAATCCGGTGGGAGCATGCCCCTTATGTGAAGGCTATGGAAAAATAATTGGTATTGATGAGGATCTGGTTATTCCCAATAAAAGTTTATCGGTATATGAGAACGCCGTTGCCTGCTGGAGAGGGGAGAAAATGTCAAAATGGAAGGATAAACTGATTTACAGTGCAGATAAATTTAACTTCCCAATTCACACGCCCTATTCAAAATTAAGCGATGAGCAAAAAGAATTGTTATGGACAGGAAACCGCTATTTTAAAGGAATACATGCATTTTTTAAAAAACTGGAGGAGAAAAAATATAAAATTCAATACCGGGTAATGCTTTCCCGGTACATGGGAAAAACCATTTGCACCGAATGCAGAGGTTCACGCCTTAAAAAGGAAGCATCCTATATTAAAATAAATGATACGGCAATCACCGAACTTGTCGTATTGGCTATAGATCAGCTTCAGCTTTTTTTCGATGAGCTAAAACTTACGGAAAAAGAAAAAAAAATTGCGGGAAGGCTTCTGATTGAAATTCGAAACCGTATCTCATTTCTGCTTAACGTAGGATTAGGCTATTTAACCCTCAACCGATTGTCATCGACTCTTTCAGGGGGAGAGTCCCAGCGGATCAATCTTGCTACGTCGCTTGGCAGTAGTCTGGTCGGATCTCTTTACATCCTTGATGAGCCCAGTATCGGACTTCATCCCAGGGATACCCATCTGCTGATCGATGTTTTAAGAGGGCTGAAAGAGCTTGGCAATACCCTCGTGGTAGTTGAACATGATGAGGATATTATAAAGGCTGCCGATACCATTATTGATATAGGCCCCCTTGCAGGAAGACTCGGAGGGGAGATCGTTTACCAGGGTAAAATTTCAGGTTTATTGAAAAGTACAAAAAGTCTGACAGCCGATTACCTGCAGGGAAGGAAAAAAATACCTGTACCATCCTATCGGAGAAAATGGAGTGATTATATTGAATTAAGAGGAGTTAGGGAGAATAACCTTAAAAATATCAATGTCCGGATTCCCCTGAATGTAATGACGGTGGTTACAGGAGTTAGTGGAAGCGGCAAATCTTCCCTTGTGGGAGATGTTTTGTATCCTGCTTTAAATAAACTAATTAACGGGGCAGGGGGGAAGGCAGGAAAGTTTGATGAAATTTCCGGCGATATTTCCAGAATAAAAAATATTGAACTGGTAGATCAGAATCCTATCGGAAGATCCTCCAGATCAAATCCTGTTACTTATCTTAAGGCATACGACGAGATCAGGAAGTTATATTCCCAACAGCAGGCTTCCATACAAAATGGTTTCAAGCCCAGTCATTTTTCTTTCAATATCGATGGTGGCAGATGTGAAGAATGTCAGGGAGAAGGTATTATAAGGGTGGAAATGCAATTTATGGCCGATGTACATTTGCTATGTGAAAGTTGTAAGGGCAGAAGATTTAAGGATGACATTCTGGAAGTAAAATATAAAACAAAAAGTATACATGATATACTTGAGATGACGGTAAATGAAGCCATAGATTTTTTTTCCGTCCGGAAGTCTGACCCCGGGGCAAGAATTGCAGGCAAGTTAAAGCCTCTGCAGGATGTAGGACTTGGATATATTAAGCTTGGACAGTCCTCCAGCACTTTGAGCGGGGGAGAAAGTCAGAGAGTTAAACTTGCTTATTTTCTTTCAAAGGAAGGTGCCTCAGAATCCATGTTCTTTATTTTTGATGAACCGACAACAGGTTTGCATTTTCACGATATCAATAAGCTTCTCGCTGCATTTAATGCTCTTATAAAAAAAGGTCACACTATTCTTGTTATTGAACATAATCTTGAGATTGTTAAATCAGCAGACTGGATCATTGATCTTGGACCGGAGGGAGGCGAAAAAGGCGGCGAAGTAGTATTTGAAGGAACACCGGAAGAACTGGTGAATAAAGAAAAGTCATATACCGGTAAATACCTGAAGGCTAAATTGTAACAGTATTTTTTTAAGAACCGATTATTTATTATAGGTTTGCTGAAAAATTCTGTAGCACATCAGCTACAAGGCGGCAAAGCGAAGCTGTATACTAATACTGCAAGCTGCAGTCAACATAGTAGATGAAGGCTACAGGCTAACAAACTATTGATTCTTAGAAAATACAAAGTTAATTGCAATTATAAGTAAAAAACCCTACATTATATAAATGATGTGCGTCTGTAACGTATTCATTAAGAGGATATATCGTGTTTTTTAACAGACCCTGTTATAATCAGTTCATCGTACTGCCAAAAACTTTTCTCAGAATATTTCCTGCGGAGGTTTTTGCCCATGCCATTGGGTCTTTTCTGATTTTCTTTTCTTCAAGGGCCACCTTAAAAAAAAGGCCATCCAGGGCTTCTTCGGTAACATATGCCCCAAGATCAGTGTTTTCCACCGGACTTATCGATCCAAGGGATCGTCTTGCCACGGTATTATATCCTGTAGTTAAAGAATTCCATATCTGATTTGGAGAATAATTTCCTATAAGCTTACGGTCGAGGCTAAGATTTACTATTGGAGCAAACTCATTCCTCAGTTGTTTTCTTGTTGTTGAATTCAGATAAGATGTTGCTGCTGTTGAGTCAAATCCCGAAGCAGAGGGACCTGCGGGATTTTTACCCTTTAGAATACTCATTCCGTCTCTTATGGACATTCCGGTTATGGCATCCTTGAAAACAGGTCCTGCCTTTTTTGCGGCATCTTCGGCTGCGCGGTTAAGAGCCAGGATTGTCTCTTCAATTTTATTATCAACACCAAGTGCCCGGACAAGCGGATGATCCCTGTTTTCGTATATTACGGATGCTTCCGGAGGCAAAAAGATCTTAATTGCTTCATCCCTGTAAAAGCCATTTATTTTGGATGTGGTAGTAACTGAAGAATCCGTTCCAACTTTTAAGGCTGTCTTAAGGCCTTCAATTATTTCGGATTCGGATAAAGATGTTCCATTTTCTTCACCAATTGTCACAGCTTTTTCAATAATACTATCACAGGAAGGGACACTAAAAGGACTGAAGATTAGTCCTACACTCAAAATTACCAGGAAAAGGCCATGTTTCATAAGCTTAAATTTTTGCCCTTCTCTTCTCTGCAGGTGTCAAATAATACAATAGTAATGAAAACATTAATACCCTGTCCTTTAAAAAGAAGGCTGATAAAATCTTGGAAAAACGAGGATCAGGCTGTTTAACTTTCGGGTAGCTTCCTGTTTTTTTTGCCGGAAATAATTTTACGATATTCTATTCTTCCTTGAAACCAAACATAATGGCGACACATCCCTCACGGGGTTCCTCAGCAAGTCCATCTGTAACGGGAACTTTTACAACAATTTTTAATTGTTGACTTGACTCAAGTTTGAAATCCCATTTCCATTCATAGTCGTTATATTTGTTATTATAAAGTACTTTGCCACTACCATCGACAATACTGAATTCTATATCCCCCAGGTTATTTGCTCCACAAACACCAATGCGGTAATCCGTACCGGAATAAAATGTTTTATAAAGTTCAGCTTCTTCACCTTCAAGCAGAACGGCAGCATGATAATTACCATCATGCTGATACGGCGTAAGACCTACTTTACAGGTGTTTTTTGCAAATTGTTTACACTGTGCCTGGGAAGTGGATGGAATTACAATGAAGCTTAACAGTAGCAGGCTTACAAACAAACTTCTTTTCATAATGAAGGTATTTGGCATTTTATGAAATGTATCGGGTTCTTAATTCATTTACTTTTACAGCAAGTTCTTCAAAGATTTCTCTGGTAATATCGATAGTCGATTCTGATTTGAGTGTTGTGATATTGGTCTTCGGATCTTCTACTGCTGTTATTTCGGAGCGATCGACCTCAATTTTATCATAGATAGCTTTAAGTTCCATAATGTCATTCAGGAGTGACTGTACCTCAATACTCTCTTTATTATTTTCAAGAAGATTAACAACAATATCCATGGAAAGTTTTTGATCGACGATCCGTTCAACCAAAGCGTTTGTGTTCAGGTCGACTCCCTCCGGCACAAGGTTTGTAGCTATATACAGGCCTTCCACCCAGCCACCTACAAGGATTATGGCGGAAGTCGCCTGAAGTCCTCTGTCTTCAAGAAAAGAGGAGGAGTTAAGTAAAGTTTCCGAAATAATATCTATTATAATGTCCCTGTTATTCAGGTTTTCTTCAAGACGCTGAATGGTTTCATTATCAATGGCATCGAGTATTTCAAGACCATCAGCCATTTTTTTGGCAGCGTTAATGTAATTAAGAGTGGCCTGGGTCTGATCAAAAAAACTTGCGTAACTAAGATCGGTTGAATATATGCCAAGGTTCAGGGCCATCTGCATGTTGGTGTTATAGCCGTCGGCATTGGATACTGGATTCATAAGACTTTCATCATAAGAGGCGTTTGCGGTCTTGATCAGCATAGCAGTTTCAAGCGGGGAGGGAAGGGAATAAAAAATTCTTTTCGCGGTATTGATCTTTTCCATAAGATCATCATCCAGCTCTTTATTAAAGTCTTCTGAAAGTTCACTATTATTTTTATCCTTCTGACTGGAGCTGTCAGTTTTACATCCTCCGAATACCAGTGAAAGTATTACAAAACTGAGGAGTAAGAATTTTGAACTATCCGGAATTTTATTCTTCATAGAGAACAGGTTTTATGATTCTGACTTGGAATGTCTGTATTATTGCAGTAGTAAAATTAACACTTTTTTTATTAATTCAAAACCAAATATAATGCTGGTTTCAACGTGTGAACAAATCTATAAAAAAGCTTTGAATATGCATTTATCTTTTTTCAACAATTACTCAGTTCACATGATTATAATACAGTTTACTATTGTACCTATGTCAATTAAATACGAGAAATCGGGTCAATGGTTTAGATTTTTACTGGAAAAAAAATGTTTTTTTCGTCTACTCTACACTTTATTGACCCACGCTAAGCTGTATTATGTAAAAAAAATGGATGAATGCAAGTAAGCAATTGTACATCAATGCAATACAAACACTCATTAAAAAAGTAAATTTATTCATTATTTACAAGTGCGGCCATTTCAAAGAATCTGGCCGTTGCGAAACCCTTGAAATGGAAAGCTATATTTTCGGATTCCGATGGCCGGCATCTGCTCTAAACTTGCCACATTAATAATACAGGCCAGGTATAATTTTACCGTAAAGACGGGCTCAAAAAAAATCGGATAAATAGGGCTAAGCTATATCTTAAGATCTGTAAAATAACGATTCATGTCTGATAAGGAACTGTTTATCAGTTATTAGAAGATTAATAGGGAAGCATTATTACGAAGTGCTTTCCAGAGTAAAAAAAAGAGGAATTGAAAAAACAGAGTATAATACCCGGACAGCGGTAGCGAAGTTCGTTTTCATTCGGTTCTGTGCTGCGCCTTGATCTCGAACATTAGCTTCGCTGAGCTCACCGCCATTTGGCGGATTCGGTTTTGAAACAGACTCTCGACTCTATTGACAGATACTATTTATACTTTTTTTCGTTAATCAGCTTGCCTTTGGGATCATATTCCTTCCACACTCCGGTTTTTTCTCCGTTATCATAATTCATTTCATAACGAATTACTCCGTTTTCATCCCAGATAAACCAATTCCCGTCTTTACGATTGTTACTGTAGTTTGCTTCTGCGAGCTTATTGCCTTTTTCGTCAAAAGTGAACCAGGTACCATGAAATTTCCCATTGAGATAGGAGCGTATTTCTTTGATCTTACCATTAGTGAAGTACATCTTGGTTATGCCATTGGCAGCACCGTTTTTAACCTCCATTTCCATTTTCAAATTTCCGTTGGCAAAAAAATCCTGGTATTGTCCATTGTAAAGAACATTATTATCTGCATAAAATTTACCATCTTCTCCTTCTGTAATTTGAGCATATGAAACAGATACCAATAGAAATAATCCCAGATTTATTATTAATGATTTCATGATCTTTATATTTATGTCTGTTTACGATGTTAAAACCGATTATGTTTCTTTATAATCGTAATTTATTAACATTATCTTAACGCAAAGATAATATTAAGTTTACTTGCAGCCAAATATTTAATCACAAATAGGTCTTAAAAATGTTTTTTTTTAATTCAAGTAGTAAATTATAATTTTTTGCATGCCCCCGTTTTAGCACGGGGCAGGTCCGCTTGCCATTGCACTGGCCATCCTTGGACGGGCAGGCTTGATCTCGAACATTAGCTTCGCTGAGCTCACCGCCAGTTGGCGGTTCGGTTCTGATCCAGACTCTCGACTCTATTGACGGACTAAGTAAATGGATTTAGAATCTTTGAAAATAATCTTTCCGATTTTTGCGGCATCAATGTTTTCTTTATGGAGTTTATTGAGTATTTGAGCAGTGTCTTTTTCATGAACTGTAAATAATAAACCTCCGGAAGTTTGAGCATCGGCCGCCAATAACAACTTGTATAGCGGAAATTCCGGACAGGCCTCAATTACCTCCCTGAGATAATTCAAATTATTTTCGGTCCCTCCCGGTATTATCCCATCCGCTGCCAGCTCTTCGGCTCCTGGCAGAAATAGCATATCCTGATAAATTATTTCTGCACTAACCGCTGAGGCCTCACATATTTCTTTCAAATGTCCCAGTAGTCCGAACCCGGACACATCCGTACAGGAAGTAACATTATAATCAAGGATAATCTCCGAAGTTTTATTGTTTAACCGACGCATGGATTCAAATAACATTCTTTTGTCAGATTCACTACACAATCCTCTTTTAACGGCTGTACTCAGGATCCCCGTTCCCAGTTTCTTGGTTAAAATAATTGCATCATTTTCCCGGGCTCCCTTATTTTTCAATATTTTGTCGGGATGAACAATACCAGTTACAGTCATGCCGTATTTTGGCTCGTTATCTTCAATGGTATGCCCGCCCAGGATAGAAATGCCTGCTTCCCGGGCTACTTCCTCTGCTCCCTCAAGGATGGCTTTAAGAACGCTCAGGGGCAGACGATGAGGAGGGAAGGCTACGATATTCAGAGCGAAAAGTGGTTTGGCACCCATTGCATATATATCACTCAGGGCATTCGCCGCAGTGATGGCTCCAAATTCACGCGGATCATCAACAATAGGGGTGAAAAAATCCACTGTCTGTACAATCGCTGTTGATTCGTTGATTCTGTAAACAGCAGCATCGTCTGAGGTATCGGTTCCGACAAGGACATTAGGATCTTTTGAAAGCTTTACCGAAGAAAGAATATCTTCGAGAAGACGGGGAGAAATTTTACATGCACAACCAAGTCCATGGGTGAAGCGGGTTAATTTTATCTCTTCACCGGAGATTTCATTTTCTTTTTCGCCATTCTGATTTAAAAGCTCTTTAATTTTTTTTATGATCTCCCGGGCGGCCCTCCCAGATTCCTCCAAACTTGTGCCTTTTCCGGTAGAGATCCTAAGGGTGCCAAGAGCATGATCAGCCGAAATCCCCATAGCTTCAAGAACATACGATACATTTACCTCATCGGCATGGCAGGCTGCTCCTGCAGAAAGGGCAATTTCAGGCATACCGGATATCAATGCATTTGAATCCAGGCCTGGAAAACTAATACTTAAGGTATTTGGAAGGCATTGGTCCGGATCACCATTTCTACTGCAGGCAGGAAATTCAGTTTTTAAGAGGTCAAAAATGCGATCCCGGGTCTCGGCCATATTCCCGACATTCTTTAAATAATCCCTTTCTGCGATTTCTGCTGCCTTTCCCATTCCTGCAATTTCAAGGAGGTTCTCTGTACCGGGTCGCAGGTTTCTTTCGTGATTAGCTCCGAAAAGAATCTTTTCAGGATTAACTCCATTTTTTATATACAAGGCTCCTGTTCCTTTGGGCCCATAAAATTTATGTGCTGCAAGGCTAAGCAGATCCACTCCCATATCTTCCACCTTAACAGGGATTTTCCCTGCACTCTGGGCTGCATCGGAATGGAATATAATATTTTTGGATTGTGTAATTTCTGAAATCTGTTGGACAGGCTGAATAACTCCCGTCTCATTATTTGCATGCATAATACTTACCAGGATAGTTGCCGGGGTAATAGCGTTTCTGAGTTTCTGAAGATCAATCCGGCCGTCTTTTGTAACAGTTAAATAGGTAATCCGGAAGCCTTCTTTTTCAAGGCTCCTGCAAACTTCAAGAACGGCGGGATGTTCAATGGAGGATGTTATAATATGATTTCCATTTTTTTTCTTCGCGTATGCTATGCCTCTTATTGCAAGGTTATTTGATTCTGTACCACCGCTTGTAAATATAAGCTCATTTGACGAGCACCCTATCAGCGATGCTACTTGTTTCCTTGCCCGGTTAATTTCAAGTCTTGCTTCCGTGCCAAAATGATGCGTGCTGGAAGGATTGCCGTACCTCCCCTTTAAAAAAGGGATCATGTAGTCGGCAACTTCATTATCTATGGGTGTTGTGGCATTATAATCCAGGTAGATTGGGTGCATATCATTTAATACTTATAAACCTGTCTGTTAGTAAAGGTTTATATTGGGGATCGGGTTCTTTTGTCCACCCGATTAAGTATTTAGTGAAATCTGAAATATTAAGGTTATGGATCATTTTTGAATACGGATCTTGCATGATCCCGGCTGGATAGAGGTTACCAGCAAGCTTAATTTTTCTTTTTGACCTCCGGAACGGGGTTTTATAAAGATCTGCGGCACCATATAAATGCAGAAAGTTGTGAGCGATCACAGAAGGGTATTTATAGCTTACGATGGCAAATTCCACATTACCGGTAGTAAGTGTATTGAGGGCCACAGACAGATCACTTTTGAAATAGTTATTCACCATGAACATAAGGGCTACACTCTCAACAGAAAACTCATCTCTTAAATGAGCGATCAGCCGTTCGGCATTTTTTGGAGGCTGAATTTTAGGTATCCCGTCTTTATTCAGTATATAAAAAGATTCACCTGCTTTGCGGGAAACATTATCGGCCCATTTATTAAGTGCAGCGACACCTTTATTAAGGTTAGGTTCAAGCAGGGATTCCTCAACGCTTTTTCCGGGAAGGTTCTGGTTTATGGTAGCATATTCATTCCCGATATAATAATCGGTTTTAATATTCAATCCAATATCATTGTTTTCCGCCTGCTTCTCGAGCCACCTTACCGCAACATCCAGTGAATCAATCGTCGACATAATGTCGAACTCAGTCCAGGGTGAGGTTTCCTTTGTATCTATAAAGATAAAATACAGAAGCACATCAGCTCTCAGGTCTTTACATACATTATTATACCTCCCGTCCCCGTAATCGACCCGGAGGGGAGCCGATGAGGTAAACAGGAATCCAAGAAGCAGAAATATAGTAACAGGTTTAATTTTATTCATCCGGTCAATTTCTGTAATTCATTATACTAACTATGGAACTGCAAATATATTAAAATTTACGATTGGAAATCGGTGATCGGTAATCGGTGATCGGTATCGGTATCGGTAATCGGTGATCGGTAATCGGTGATCAGTAATCGGTGATCGGTA
>CAYRTD010000127.1:0-11505 GCA_964426915.1 uncultured Bacteroidaceae bacterium
TTTTATCAAATTATTACTCAAATTTAAGATCTTTTTTTTTCTGATAATAATTTTAAGTATTGCGGATCGGAGGAATGTTTTTTCTGCTACTGAACCTGATTCCAGGTGCATTATTGTGCAATTTCCCTTACCTTCAGGTATAATAAAGAGTGAGATACATGATCTGAAATTTGATCGGAATGCTTTCCTGTATCTTAGTACATATAAGTATCTGTGGATCTATGATGGTATTTCCTGGGATAATATTTATATAGAAAATACCACTGAAATTGCAGTTTCAGATTCAGGAGATGTATATCTGGCTGCCGGAAGTGATCTCTATGTTCTGCAGGTGAATTCCCGGAACAATTTCATGTTGGGTGAAGTTTTAAATAATCAAAAGAGGGAGGATGCAATCCGTGATCTGTTTTTTTTTCATGATAAACTGATCCTGATTTATAATGACAGAATATCCTTTCTTGGCAGTGATAATAGTGAAAAGGTAATTAGCTCATTGAATAAAGCTACGGATATTTATCAGACTGATGATAATATCTTTCTGAGGGATGAAAATAAGCTAAAAAGAATTACCTCCTTATTTGAGGTTCTCGATGTTCCCGGGATAGATCCTGAGCTTTCAGGTATAACAGATCATCCTGCGGGCTATTTGATTTTTCATAAAAATTCCCCTTACCTTTCCGTTTATTCAAGGGATTTTCGTTATCTGTATGATTTTAACATTCCGGATCAGGATATTAAGGCTGTGGAAATTGCCGGTCCCAATACCCTTCTCCTTTTGTCTGATGATAACAAAATTCTGGTTACCAACAACAGGGGAGATAGTGTTGAAACGATCCTTAATAAGAATATTCAGGAAGATGAGAGAACCCGGATGCTGATATCGCCCAATAATCGCATTTGGCAGTATAATGAGAATACGATCTATATAATACATTATTTTTCACGCATACGGACAATTGAAATACCCGGTGGCATGCCTGTTTTTGATATTTCGGTCTATCATGAAGAAGTTTTGCTTGCTACAGGAGAAGGAGTGCGTTCTCTTCGGACCGGTGAGTTGCTTAACATTCCTGGAAAGACCTATAGTATAAATTCTTTTAATGACTTGTTATTTTTGAGGAATGAAGAAGGAATCCTTGTTTATAGTAAAGAAAAAAAACAAATAAAGAAGCTGTTTTCTCAGGGAGAAATCAGATCCGATGGATTCAAAGAAAATCTTTTATACAGTAAATCAGATTCGGTTTTTCTTCTGGAACATTACAGTTTTTCACAAAACACTTTCAGCAGAGCATTTAATATGAAGCTAAATGAAAAATATTCATTTAGCTATCCTTATCTGTATCATTATTCAAGAGATATAGTAGAGCTTACCGATCTGGAAAATGATAAGAGAATTTTTTTTTCATTTCCACCGGGATTCAAAACCGATCCCTTACCGGATATGATCTCTCACAGAAAAAATTTGTATTTATACAACTCAAAGAATATTTATATGCTGGGGGATACAGATTCAGTTTTCTCAAGACTACAGATTCCCATCCCGGAACATATAATAATGGAAAGTATTACACCCATAGATGAATTTAACCTTTTGGGAAAAATACGGTCTTCAAATATACCGGGCGGTTTTTTTATAATCAATTTAAAAACTGATTCAATTGAATACTTCACTATATCGTCCTTTCCTGCATATTATTCGGAATACTATGTTGAAGATCTCAATGAGCAGGAATTTATCCTGGGTACTGCTGGTGAACTGTACAAGGTGAAAAAGACTTTCCACGACAGTTCTTCTGTATTTTTTCCAGTGATCCATAAGATCATAGCCGGCAAGGACACTATACTTGAAGGAATGCCTTACAAATTTTCAGAGACGAATATCAGGGGAAAACTAAACTCTATAAGCCATTTTGCAGGCCGTTTAATTATAGGGCTGAATAGTACAGATTTTTCTGATTCCCACATAATATACCAGTATAACTTTAGTGGAAGCCCGGGGTGGAGCGGTTGGAAAGAAGGAAAGGAAATATGGATTGATGGTCTAAATCCGGGTGATCATTCACTTGCAATCAGAATAATGAATTCCAGGGGTATAATTTCTGAGGAAGTAACGATCCGTTTCAGGGTATTACAAGCGTTTTATCTTTCTTCCCACGCCATGATTATGTATGCAATAATCGTTTTGGTAGTTTTATTTATTGCATATAAACGGATTGTTCTTATAGGTCACAGAATAAAGGAGCCGGAAAGGGAAGCTGTTCATGTAGAGGCGTTTCACCGGGAGGAACCTGAGGGATACAAAAACAATAATTCAGATTCCAAAACGGAATTTGCCAAACGGAAAGCCAAATGGGATAAATACCAGATGGTTACAGTGTTGTTTAGTGATATACAGGGTTTTACCAAAATTGCCGAACAGATGAATCCTGAAAAATTAATAGATGAGCTTGACAGATTCTTTTTTCATTTTGATTCGGTTGTAGAAAAATACGATATAGAGAAAATAAAAACCATTGGTGATGCCTATATGGCTGCCGGAGGTATCCCCAGAAAGAACCGGTCGAACCCGGTCGAGGTTGTTCTGGCGGCTCTTGAGATGCAACAATATATGGTGCATTTGCAGAAAACAAAAGTGGATTTCTGGGATTTAAGGATCGGGATTCATACCGGTCCGGTTATTGCCGGGGTTGTGGGACATAAAAAGCGGTCCTATGATATTTGGGGCGATACAGTTAATACGGCCAGTCGTATGGAATCTTCCGGTGAAGCAGGGAGGGTGAATATTTCCGGCGAGACCTATCAGTTTGTAAGGGATTACTTTATGTGCGAATACAGGGGAAAGCTTCCCGTAAAGTACAAAGGGAATCTGGATATGTATTTTGTTACCGGTCTGAGACCTGAGTTATCGGTTAATCTTGCCGGCTTACCCAACAGGAAGTTTTTTCTGAAGCTTCAGTTATTAAGGCTTAATGATCTTGAGGAGTATGTTTTTGAAAGACTGGAAGAAGAAAGCCCTACAACTTTACATTTCCACACTCCTGATTATGCCAGACAATTATATACTTTTTCCGAATTACTGGCAAAGGCTGAAAATCTTGATGTTGAAGAAACACTTATGGTAAGAACTGCCACCTTAATTCTTCCCCTGGGTTATCTCACCAGTTATACCACACCCGAACTGGAGTCTTCCCTTCTTTGTCAACAGATCTTATCTCAGTTTCATTATTCCGAAAAGCAGATCCAAAATATCAGCAATCTGATCCTTTCTTCCAAATATCCGCCAGAACCTCACAACCTTCTTGAAAAAGTTATGGTAGATATCCGTTTTGAATACCTGGGAAGAGTGGATTACATAAAAATGCAGAAATTGCTCTTTCTTGAAAATAATGAGTATCATGAAAACATGGAATATATAAAATGGAAAGAACAGCAGATCGAACTGTTGCAGAGTTTTAATTATTATACGCCAGGTGCCGGAAGACTTAGTGAGATTTCTTTCGACAGACAAATTGAACGGATCATGAAAGATGAGTAAAAAAACAGTATTTGTAAAACATCTTTTTCAGCATTGTAGCTAAGGCCCGGTTTTGCTATTTTTGAGGACAAATACAAACAAAAAATTACAGATATGTTACTTGACTGGAAAAACCTTGGTTTTGGATACCGCAAAACTGATTATAATGTCAGAGCTTATTACCGGGACGGAAAATGGGGAGAACTTGAAGTTTCTTCTTCAGAGTCTGTAAATATTCATATATCAGCCACCTGTCTGCATTATGGGCAGGAATCCTTTGAAGGAATGAAAGCCTACATGGGCAAAGACGGTAAGATCAGGATTTTCCGGTGGAGAGACAATGCTGCACGGATGAAATCCTCTGCCCGTGGGATCAAACTTGCTGAGGTTCCTGAGGATCTTTTTCACGATGCTGTAATTAAAGCGATAAATTTAAACCGCAAATACGTTCCTCCATATGGCACAGGTGCTGCATTGTATATCAGGCCTCTTTTGCTTGGAACCGGAGCAGAGATCGGGGTAAAACCCGCGAATGAATATATGTTCATGGTATTTGTAATGCCGGTGGGCCCCTATTTTAAGGAAGGTTTTAAACCGGTAAACATAATGCTGTGCAGGGGTTTCGACAGAGCGGCTCCGCTTGGTACCGGCAATATTAAAGTTGGAGGCAATTATGCCGCCAGCATGCTCTCCGTTGAGAAGGCTCAAGAGAACGGTTATGCTACGGCTTTATATCTGGACGCGAAAGAAAAAAAATACATAGATGAGTGTGGCCCTGCAAATTTCTTCGGTATAAAAGGCAATACATATGTAACTCCCGACTCAAGCTCTATCCTTCCTTCCATCACAAATAAATCATTGATGACACTTGCAGAAGATATGGGGATGGAGGTTGAAAGAAGAAAAGTGCCCGTGGAAGAGCTCGATGAGTTTGATGAAGCAGGAGCGTGCGGAACCGCTGCCGTTATCAGCCCGATTGGAAAGGTGGCCGATCCCGACAATGATAAGGTTTATATTATCAGTAAGGATGGAAAGCCAGGACCCATATCAACCGGTTTATATGAGAAGCTCATTGGGATACAATACGGAGATCTGGAGGATAAATTTAACTGGGTGGAAATAGTAGAATAGAAGTGTCTGTCCAGAATGTCCCGGAGGGTATCTAAAAAGTAATAATCATTTTAAAAGAACTTACAAACAGAGGAATGCTTTCAATTTGTAAGTAACCTAAACTTAAAAAATACTTTTTGGACAGCCTCGATAGCCGAGGGATCTCATAATTTTAGCGGTATTTCCCTGAGTACCGGGACAGGATGTGAGTTCATCTTCAAAAATACTCCGGTTCTTTAATATTTTCCTTCCATCTGAAAATTATTATCTTTTTATTCATTCCAATTATTACTAACTTTGCGGCTTGATATTCTGTAGCTATGGCAGCAAAGGAAAATATTTCGGCACAACGCAGGTTCAGAAGTTCCTTTTTTACCTCGGTACTTAGCATTGCTCTTGTGTTATTTTTACTTGGGATCGTGGGCTTCCTTGTGTTGAATGCCAACAGCATACGCAAATTCGTAATGGAGAATATTGCGGTAAATATCGAATTGAAAGAGGGGGTCAGAGATGCAGATATTCAACAGTTCCGTAAAATTATTGATGCGAAGGAATATACCAGCAGTACGGTTTTTGTGTCGAGGGAAGAGGCTGCGGTAGAAACTCAAAGAGCATTAGGTGAGGACTTTATCGAGTTTCTTGGTTATAATCCGCTGCCTGCAACCATTAAATTAAAATTGAAAGCTCCATATGCCAAACCCGACAGTATTTATTATATCGAGGAAGAATTATCGAAATATGAGCAGGTAAGTGATATTTATTATAAAAAAACACTTATCCACGAAATTAATGATAACGTAAAAAAGATCAGCCTGGTTATTATTGTTTTCTCAGCATTACTTTTACTTGTTGCTCTTGCTTTAATAAATAACACCATCAGGTTGCGGGTATATGCCAAAAGATTTATTATACACACCATGCAGATCGTAGGTGCTTCAAGAGCATTTACAAGAAAGCCTTTTTTATGGACGGGGGTTGCACACGGGGCCTTAGCTTCATTAATTGCCATAGCCCTGTTATTAGGCGTTTTATATATTGCACAGAAACAGATAAGTGAAATAATTTACCTTATGGATATTAAGATCCTGGGATTTCTGTTTCTGGGAGTAATTTTTTTAGGGATATTTATCAGTCTGATCTCTACATTTTTCGCTGTGAATAAGTATTTAAACTTAACTAAAGACGAATTATATTACCGGTAATTATGAATAAATCCAATTTGAAAAAGACTTCAGGTTTCCCGCTTGCAAAGGAAAATTATATCCTTCTGAGTATTGGTTTCGGGATCATAGTATTAGGGTTTCTTCTTATGATAGGGGGGGGGTCTGACGATCCGAATGTATTCAAGGAAGAAGAATTATTCAGCTTCCGAAGAACTACACTTGCACCAATGTTGGTGCTGTTTGGTTTTATATTTGAGATCTGGGCAATAATGAAGAAGCCAAAAGAAAGTACAGAATAATAGCATGAGCATTATTGAAGCGATAATCCTTGGCATTGTCCAGGGATTAACCGAATTTCTCCCTGTAAGCAGCAGCGGTCATCTGGAGATTGGAAAGGTGTTGTTCGGAGCCGACGTGGAAACGAGCCTTGCTTTTACTGTTGTAGTGCATGGTGCTACGGTACTCAGTACGATTGTGATATTGTATCAGGAAATCCTGAAGATCCTTAGGGGGAGTTTGAGTTTTGAAATGAATGAATCGGGGCGTTATGTATTAAAAATACTTTTGTCTATGGTCCCGGTTCTAATTGCAGGATTGTTCTTTGAAGAGAAAATCGAATCCTTCTTTTCGGGTAATCTGAAATTCGTGGGAACCATGTTATTAATAACTTCTTTTCTGCTTTTTCTGACAAGCACGGTGAAGAAGGAGGGAAAAAAGAGAATTCCTTTTGTAGACGCTTTTATTATCGGGATTGCCCAGGCCCTGGCAGTTTTGCCCGGGATCTCCCGGTCGGGTTCTACGATTGCTACAGGGGTTATTCTGGGAAATAAGAGAGAAGATGTTGCGAAGTTTTCGTTTCTTATGGTCCTTATACCCATTATTGGGGCTAATCTTTTAACTATCATGGATAATAAAGAGAGTATTCAGGCATCGGGCAATGCTTCTATCATGATCGCCGGTTTTTTTGCTGCCTTTATTTCCGGAATGATAGCCTGTAAATGGATGATCAACATAGTTAAAAAGGGAAAATTAGTCTATTTTGCCATTTACTGTTTACTGGTGGGAATGATAGCAATAATTTTTGGTTGACATGATAGCTGAATACGGAAATACCGATTATCCCGAAACCGGGGAACTTATCCTGATCGACAAAGATCCTGACTGGACATCTTTTAATGTTGTCAAAAAGGTGAAGGTTGTTCTTTCAAATAAATACGGTCTGAAGAAACTGAAAGTAGGGCATGCCGGAACTCTGGATCCTTTAGCTACCGGACTGGTGATAATTTGTACGGGAAAGCAGACGAAAAAGATAGATCAGTACCAGGCGAAAGAAAAAGAGTATATTGCTACAGTCAGGCTGGGGGCTACAACTCCTTCATTCGATCTGGAAACAGAAATAGATCATGAGTTTCCTTTTGAGCAGATTGAAGAAGAGGAAGTCAGGGATGCGCTGAAAAATTTTGAAGGAGTCCGGGATCAGGTGCCTCCGGTATTTTCAGCTAAATCTGTTAATGGGAAAAGAGCCTATACTTATGCCAGAAAAGGCAGGGAAATTGAACTCAAGCCCAATAAAGTCGAGTTTTTTTCTCTTGATCTGATCCATTTCGAACTCCCGTTTGTTAAAGTTAAGATAGTTTGCAGCAAGGGCACCTATGTCAGGGCTTTTGCAAGAGATCTGGGACTTATTCTTAGAAGTGGTGCCCACCTTACAGGACTGAGAAGAACAAGGATTGGGAGCTATAAGGTGGAAGATGCCATGACAATTACATCATTTGAAGAAAAAATAAAAAGTTTATAACAAAACACAAATTTTTACGTATAACGTTATCTTAAAATCTTACTAAATTTTTTTAATCCATGAAGCTTTCACAATATAAATATAACCTGCCCGTAGAACTGATTGCCAAATATCCTTCTCCTAACAGGGATGAATCGAGACTTATGATTCTTGACAGGAAAACAGGTGAAATTGAGCACAAGATATTCAAGGACATTATTAATTATTTTGACGATCAGGATGTGATGGTATTTAACAATACCCGGGTTTTTCCTGCAAGGCTTTATGGAAATAAAGAAAAAACAGGTGCTGAAATTGAAGTCTTTCTTTTAAGAGAGCTAAACAGGGAACAGCGGTTATGGGATGTTCTGGTGGATCCGGCACGAAAAATCAGGATAGGAAATAAATTGTATTTCGGGGAAAATGATGTTCTGGTTGCTGAGGTTATCGATAACACCACCTCCAGGGGCAGAACTCTGCGTTTTCTTTTTGACGGAGATTACGAGGAATTTAAGAAGACCCTCTATAGCCTGGGAGAAACCCCCTTACCCAAATTCATCAAACGTAAAGTTGAGCCGGAGGATAAGGAAAGGTACCAGACGATATTTGCTAAACATGAAGGTGCAGTAGCGGCTCCTACGGCGGGAATGCATTTCAGCCGGGAGCTTTTAAAAAGGCTTGAGATCAAGGGTGTTAATTTTTCATTTATTACCCTGCATGTTGGTTTGGGAAATTTCCGTACAGTAGATGTGGAAGATCTTACCAAACATAAAATGGATTCCGAGCGTATCATTATTGATGAAGAAGCTGTGAAGATCGTTAATATGGCCAGGGAAGGCAAGCACCGTATTTGTGCTGTAGGAACCACGGTAATGCGTACACTGGAAAGCTCCGTCTCAACTGATGGTTATCTTAAACCCTACGACGGCTGGACGAATAAATTTATTTTTCCTCCCTACGAATTTTCTGTTCCGAGTTCAATGATCTCCAATTTTCATCTGCCTCATTCAACTTTACTCATGATGGTATCGGCATTTGCAGGTTATGATTTTCTAATGAAAGCCTATAAAATTGCTATTAAGGAGAAATACCGGTTTGGAACTTATGGTGACGCAATGCTAATTATTTAATAATGCCTGTTATAAATTCAATAGTTAACTGGTTGAATATTAAAAGGATTTATGACATTGATCTGTTTAAGAAATACCCCTTTAATGTTCAAAATGAAACTTTCACCCGACTGATATCTTTTGCGAGTGAAACTGAGTGGGGATTAAAATACGGATATCATGAAGATCTTAGTATAGAAGAATTCCAGAAGAATGTTCCGCTGCAGAGCTATGATGATATCAAACCCTGGGTGAACAGACTCAGGGATGGGGAACAGAATACCCTTTGGCCCACCGAGATCCGTTGGTTCGCAAAATCTTCAGGAACCACAAGTGATAAAAGTAAATTTCTTCCGGTAAGCAATGAATCGCTTGAGGAATGTCATTTTCGGGGAGGGAAGGATGTGCTTGCTCTTTATAATCATAACTATCCGGAAACGGAAGTGTTAAAAGGAAAGTCCCTGGTCCTTGGGGGAAGTCATCAGATAAATAATTTCAGTAATCAATCCTACTATGGCGATCTTTCAGCAATTCTCATAGAGAATATGCCTTTCTGGGCCAATTTTATACGGACGCCTTCCTCTAAAATTGCCCTGATACCTGAGTGGGAAGAAAAACTGGATAAGCTTACCCGGCATACCGTATCTGAAAATGTCACCAATATTTCGGGAGTACCATCATGGGTGCTTGTACTTATGAAATATATCCTTGATTTCACAGGTAAGAAAAATATTCTGGAAGTATGGCCAAATCTGGAACTTTTTACCCATGGAGGGGTGAGTTTTACGCCTTACAGGGAACAGTTTAAGCATTACATTCCATCTGAGAACATGAGATATATGGAAACCTATAATGCCTCGGAAGGTTTTTTTGCTATACAGAATGATCCCCTGACGGATGATATGCTCCTTATGCTGGATTATGGAATTTTTTATGAATTTATTCCTCTGGAAAATATCCATGATCCGAATCCCCCGGTTTATACCATAAAAGATGTAGAACTGAATAAAAATTACGCTATTATTATCACCACAAATTCGGGATTGTGGCGGTATATGATCGGTGATACCGTTTATTTCACGTCTCTCTTCCCCCATAAAATTAAAATTTCCGGAAGAACCAAACATTTTATCAATGCCTTTGGAGAGGAAGTCATTATCGATAATGCGGAAAAAGCCCTGGAGAAGGCCTGTGAGGCTACAGGCGCTATTATAAATGAATACACGGCTGGTCCTGTCTTTATGGATGACCGTGCTCAGGGATCGCATGAATGGTTAATTGAATTCAGAAAGGATCCGGACAATATGAATGAATTCTCCGTCATTCTGGACAAGTCTTTGAGGGAGGTAAATTCCGATTACGATGCCAAAAGATACAAAGATATAACTCTCGTGCCTCCTAAGGTACGGCAGGTTCCGGCAGGAACATTTTATAAATGGTTTAAGAGTAAGGGTAAACTGGGAGGTCAGAATAAAATGCCAAGACTCAGTAACGACAGAAAGTATATTGAGGAGATGAATATTATTCTGAATGAGGCTTCTAAATAGAGTCTGTCCATAATGTCCGATATCTGCGTTGCTGCAAAAATTTAAAATCCTCATATACGCCAGTATACTGCGGTTTAAAATTTTTGCGCGCCTTGATCTCGAACATTCTGAAACAGACTCTCGACTCTATTGACAGGCACTAAATAGTGTCTGGCCATAATGTCAGTGAGACTATGATTTTGATTTTCAAAATCATTTAGTCGAACTGATCCCGAGCAATAGCGAGGGATCCCATAATATTAAGTGGCTATCCGCGTGTTCCAGAAGCTTTCCGCGACACGCGGTCGTGCGTCCCCGTAAAAGAACGGGGCAGGCTTGATCTCGAACATTAGCTTCGCTGAGCTTACCGCCAGTTGGCGGATCGGTTCTGAAACAAACACCCGACTCTATTGACGGACACTAAAGTGTCTGTTAATAATGTCCGATTTACTCAGTGAGACTATGATTTTGATTTCAAAATCATTTAGTCGAACTGATCCCGAGTGAAAACGAGGGATCTCATGCATTTAAGCGGTATTCGTGACCGCGTTCGCATAAAGCTTTCTGCGACAGCTTGCGGAGGCACAAAATTTTAAAATCCTCATATACTTTAGTATACCGCGGTTTAAAATTTTTGCGTGCCTCGAAGTGGCTTGCCCAAAAATAAATGGGCAAAAAATTATCATTTTAGCTTATCTTCTGTTATATTTATTAGCTAATTGAAATCAAGAATGACAGATCCAGGAAAGAAAAAGAATATGCATATTGCTGTTGCCGGAAATATAGGGTCCGGAAAAACAACCCTTACAGGACTAATAGCAAAACATTATGGCTGGGAGGCACAGTACGAGGATGTTGATGACAATCCTTATCTGAATGATTTTTATGAGGACATGCAGCGCTGGTCGTTTAATTTGCAGATCTATTTTCTCAATACCCGTTTCAGTCAGATTGTAGGTATAAGGCAATCCAATAAAACGGTAATCCAGGATCGTACCATTTACGAGGATGCATACATTTTTGCCCCTAATCTTCACTCAATGGGGCTCATGGGTACACGTGATTTTGAAAATTATTTTGCCCTGTTCAATCTCATGTCCTCTCTTATTGAACCTCCCGATCTGTTGATCTACCTGAGAGCTTCAATACCCACCCTCGTTAACCAGATCAATAACAGAGGTCGTAAATATGAAAATAACATACGCCTTGATTATCTCCGCAGGCTTAACGAGAGATATGAGGCCTGGGTAGAAACCTATAATATGGGCCGGCTTCTGATCATAAATGCCGATAATTATAATTTCCC
>CAYRTD010000128.1:0-11231 GCA_964426915.1 uncultured Bacteroidaceae bacterium
ATTGAGGCATTAAGGTTATACCTTGTACTAATTAGAGTCTGTCCATAATGTCCGAAATACTTTACCCAAGTTCGCTGATCCTTTCAAGCTTTGGCAGGTCAAGGATCTTAATTTTACGTCCGTCAATAGCTATTACTTCTTCCTGCGCAAAGGTAGACAGGGTTCTTATTGCATTTGAGGTGGTCATATTCGAAAGGTTCGCAACATCCTCCCGTGAAAGATAGATCTTTATTGTTTGTCCGTCTTCTTCATAGCCATAGGTATCCTTTAGAAAGATAAGAGATTCTGCAAGGCGGCCTCTGATATGTTTTTGTGTAAGAGTAACGGTCCTGTTATTTGAAAATCCCAGTTCAGTGGCAAAAGCCTTGATGATATTCAGGGACAGATCCGAGTTTAATCTCAGAAGCTTGTAAACACTTTCCTTATCAATAAGACAAACTGTACAATCTTCTATGGCAACAGCAGTGGCCGTATGATGTTCTTCGGCAAAAAGTGCCCTGTATCCAATGAATCCAACGGGTTTCGCCATTCGTACAATCTGTTCTCTTCCTCCCACTCCCTCTTTAAAAATTTTCACCTTTCCATCCGAAAGACAGAGTAAACCGGTTGGTTTATCTCCTTCCTTGAAAATAATTTCACCTTTTTTATATAAGGCGCAGGTATGATTTTTTCTGATTAATTCTTTTTCCTTGGTAGTAAGGACATTAAATACAGATTTCGGATTGTCGATACAATTATCACAGTTTAAAGCCCTATCCTGCATGATCATTTATTTCTTTAGTTATAAAAACAGACGGTATACTCACAAATGTATGAATTTTAATCGTTTATTCGCCGTCATCTTTTAAAAATGTCTTAGTTCTGTACCTAAAGATAAATAATTTTTTCGTATTCTAGTACTTTGCCACCAGAGGTATTCTCCTTCCATAGCCAAATGCCTTGGATGAAATCCTTAATATAGGAGGAGTCTGATATCTTTTATACTCATTGTTATTCACTTTTCTTATAATATCACTTACCAGTGTAGTGTCAGAAATATTAATCTCGCCGGCGGATTTCTGCCTTTCTATGTATTCAAACAGAATTTTATCCAGAATATCGTAACCGGGCAGGGAATCTGAATCTTTTTGACCGGGTTTCAGTTCCGCAGAAGGTGGCTTTGTAATAATATTTTCAGGAATAATATTGGTAACCCGGTTAATGAATTTCGCAAGTGAGTATACATCGGTCTTGTAAACATCACCGAGTACAGAAAGCCCTCCTGCCATATCGCCGTAAAGGGTTCCGTATCCTACTGCTGCTTCAGACTTATTACTGGTGTTCAGGAGAATATGCCCGAATTTGTTGCTATACGCCATCAGGATCACAGCTCTTATTCTGGACTGAATATTTTCTTCTGTTATATCCTCCGGACGGTTTTCAAACAGGGGTTCCAGTGAATCTTTAAATTGATTAAATATTTTATGAATTTCCACGATATCATACCTTAACCCAAGATTATCGGCGAGTTCGATTGAATCTGTCACAGAGTGACCGGAGGAGTATTGAGAGGGCATCAGAATGGCATGGACATTTTCAGGCTTGAGGGCACGTGCGGCAAGGACAAGTGTGACAGCAGAATCAATCCCCCCTGAAAGGCCTAATACTGCTTTTGATAACCCCGATTTATTAAAATATCCTTTTATCCCTGTAATCAAAGCATCGTGGATCATCTTCATTCGGCCGGGTTCTTCGAAAACAGGAGGTTTTTTATCTCCTGTCAGATTTTCAAGATCAGTTATCCTTATATCTTTCTGAAAAAAACTGAGTTGTTCGGTGATTTCTCCCTCACTGTTTACGGCCAGGCTTCCTCCTTCAAAGATCAGCTGGGTTTGAGCTCCTACCTGGTTTACATATATGACAGGTATTTTATATTTTTTAGCTTTATTTGCAAAAATATCTTTTTTAAGACCTATTCTTGAATGAGAGTAGGGTGAGGCGGCTATATTTACAATGAAATCCGGATTCTGCTTTGCAAGCTCCTCCATGGGAGAGACTTTGTAAAGCCTTCTGCGCTCAAATTCACTTTCCACCGGCTGATCATCCCACAGATCCTCACATATGGTAACAGCAATTTTTTTCCCTTTGAATTCAAGTAACTTAAATTCATGGTTGGGTTCAAAGTAACGGTATTCGTCAAAAATATCATAGGTAGGCAATAGAGATTTATGAAAGATTTCCTGAACCTTACCCTGGTTAAGAAAATATGCTGAATTATACAGGGCTTTACCCTCGGGATCATCATTAAAAGAGGGAGCACCTATAAGGACCCCTATTTCTTTACATATACGTGAAATTTTATGAATTTCATCAATACATTGTTGTATGAAGTCTTTTCTTTCAAGAAGGTCGAGTGGGGGATAACCGCAAATGGAAAGTTCGGAAAAAACGACCAGGTCAACGTCAAATTGCTGAGCCTTTTTAATCTCCATTACAATATTGGTAGTATTTTCGGGAAAATTCCCGATGTGATAATCCATTTGAGCAAGAGCAATTTTCATAATAGTGATTTTCCTCAGATGTAATTTTTAAAATAATATACCAAAAACAATTGCGAACCCCTGTGTGGTTAGACTGTAATCCGAATTTTTCGTAACGTCGAAAAAACCCGAATAATAGCCCAGGCCTGCAATGATGGCAGTATTGCCTCCAAGGCTATATTCCAATCCTCCCTCAATAAAATAATTCATGTTAATGAGACTGGTTTCATCTTTAAACCGGGTTTTATCAAAAGTGTCGGTTTTATCGGATGCTTTGGAATTGATAAGCACCATGGGAGTAAGGCCTGCATTTAGCCAGAAGGTGGAGTACCCTATCTCAATAGTTTTGAATTTAAGTCCCAGGGGTATACTAATATATTGAAGATTCAGGGTCAATCGTGAACCGGGCTCAAGTGTTTTCTCTGAATCTCCGATATCGAAAGACTGTCTTTGGTCGTAAATGACCCCTCCCCTCAAATTATTAATGGTTATTCCCGTGGAGAATGCATAGTTATCACTAAAAAAAGCGTCCATTTCAAGACCGATATTCAGTGCAGGAAAAGAACCATTTGCCTCATAATTTTCGTCTGTCCCGGAGAACCAGGTCAGTTGAGGATTAGCCATAAAGCTAAACCGGATGTCTTGCGCATAGGAATATATACCAGTAAACAGTATAAGCAGAGATAGAATAATTTTTTTCATTAGTTCATGAATTATTTAGTGCAATAAAGAAATAAATAAGTGGTTTTTATTACAGCTTAATTAACTTTGTACAAAATTAAAGAAAAAAAAACGGACAATCTTTTAAAGTATGCAGGTAATCAAAATCTTTATTTTTTTTTCTCTGTTCATTTTTGCCACAGGATGCAAATTTGATAATAAAAAACCAAATATCAGAAATATCAGGGTTGAAACAAATATTCAGCGTTTCGAGCAAGAATTGTTCGAAATGGATGTGGATACTATTCCGGAAGCAATCAATTATTTTTATGAAAAATATGGGGATTTCTATGATATTTTCAATTATTACATTGTAGATCTCGGAAGACCGGCAGACAAGGCTTACAGTGGCTATCTCACACTTTTTGTTAAGGATGAACTTAACAGGGAGGTATATCGTGAAGTGAACAAAACTTTTTCCGATGTCGGTTTTCTGGAAGATCAGTTCAATAAAGCATTCCGATATTTCAGGTATTATTTTCCGGAAAAGGAAATTCCTTCTTTGATCACCTATATAAGCCGGTTTAATTATCCTTATTTTTCTGTCTCGGATTACATAGGAATAGGTCTGGATATGTACCTGGGAGTGGATTCAGAATATTATACCCGTCTTGGTCTTCCACAATACCAGATTAAAAACATGCATCCTGATAAGATAATTTCTGATGTAATGGGCAACTATGCCAATGCACTATTCCCCTTTAATGATTCAGCGGAGAACGTACTGGCTCACCTGATCCATCAGGGTCAGATGATGTATTTCGTGGATAAGCTTTTACCCGGGCAGGCCGACGCTCTAAAATTCGGATATTCTCAGGATCAGTTAAAATGGTGTAAAAACAATGAGGAAGAAATGTGGACATACCTCATAGAAAAAGAACTGTTGTTCTCAACAGATGACATGGATATCCGGAAATTGATAAATCCTGCACCTTTTACTTCCTTCTTTAGTTCTGAGTCGCCCGGAAGAGCAGCCGTATGGATAGGGTATAACATTATAAAAAAATATGCCGGTAAAAATCCGGATTTAACTCTTGCTGACATCATGCGGGAAAATGATTATAAAAAGATTCTTGAATCAGCCAGATATAATCCATAGTTGGTGTCTGTCAATAATGTCCGTAAATGATTAGTTTTCTGGCCAGACTGCCAGTATTGGAGATATTCATCCTTAAAATATAAACACCTTCTCTCAGCCCGTATTCCTTAGGGTTAAACCTGATTTCATGTTTACCGGGAAGGTTTTCTTCATTCGGAATCCGTACTATTTCATTACCGGTTATATCGTAAATCGACAGACTTATATCATTCGAACTTTCAGTTTTGTATGAGATTTTTGAGTAATCGGAAACAGGATTGGGATAAATTCTGAAATAGTGATTTATATAATCCAGTTCATTCATTCCTGTTCCTTTTAAGGTATTATCTTCCAAATTAGAAAGTGAATGAACAAAGGGTCCGCTTCCTGCTTTTTTTGTATCCGGATCATCAAGATAAATAACTTCGGGTGTCTTAACTTTTATGGTATAATAATAAAGGATGCCCATCCTGGCAGTCTGGTCATAATAACGGTGCTCCAGTGTTTTAAGATCATTGGCTACAGAATCTATTAACATGAGATCTGCAGGATCGGTTCCTCTGTAGATATAAAAGTAGTCGTAATCGAAGCCTCTGTATTTGCCCCATTTCAGTAGGGCAACGCTTTCGTCAACAGTAGATACTTCCAGGAATATTGTCCTGTGGCTTTTCTCGATCCTCAGGTCAGACTGGTTATCGCATGAGTCGACCACCCGCAAATTATAATAATTAGGGCCAGCATAAGGATCTGACTCCCTGTCAACAAAGAGATTAGTATTTGCAAAATCCGTTAATCCCAAAAAATCATTTTCCGTATTTCCACTGTAAATGGCATATGACCGAGTTCTTTTTTCGCGGGTTTTACTGAATATAACTATATTTTTATCCTCTGAAGGATCATAAGTTGCGAGTAATATTTTCTCTTTTTCATAAGGATACTGGAACTCAACGAAAATATTTTTTTCCGTCTGGCAGCCATCCTCATTTGTTACTGTTACTGATAAATTCCTTGTTGTATCGATGCTGATTGTAGGATTATTTGAATCCGGTTCCAGCCACTGGTATAGAACTGAGCCTTCGGAATTGGAAGCATCTGCCGTTATGCTAACTTCCTCTCCGGCACAGAAATACTCCCTGCTGTCCATAATGAAATTAACAACCGGATTTTCTCCCGGGGATATAATAATTTCATCAAATGCCTCATCAGCACACTCATTTTTAACGGTTACTGAATAAGTTCCCGGTTCACTTACGAGTAAGTATCGCTTTTCCGAGCCATCATTCCAAAGATAGGATGCCTGGTCTCCTGCATCGAGGTAAAGCGAAGTGCCCGGGCACAAAATCGTGTCATTTCCCAGATCCACAAAAGGGGGTAAGCATATCTGCGCGTGGGAGTTAAAGGACAATAACATAATAAAGCCAAGACTTAGTAAATTTCTTATATTCAGTTTTTTCATGGCGAAATTATTTTTGCATTATACGGTCAGGTTCTGTTATTCTGTGTATAAAAACAGACCTGTAATATCTTTTTACTGATCTTATCATATAAGGTTTGGTTAACTGATCGTATTTTTCGGAACCTGTTAAGAGATGTTTTCTCTCATTTTTAAATCCTGACTCAATTTAATTCTCAAAAAATAAGTTAATTTGGAGATATTTTTATATTTGCAAACAGACTCATACAAATCTTGAAAATGGCTCACCGGATATTATCTTTTATTCTGGCATTTTTTTTTGTAACGTTTTCAGCTATGGGGCAGGAAACAAAGAAGGACAGCCTCTTTCAACTGCTTGAATCAGCAAAGGGTGAAGATAAAATATCTGTTTATCTGTTACTTTCTGAGGAATATATCTTGCAGAGCAGGGATACTGCTTTATTTTATGCCGATGCTGCCCTTGGACTTGCTACTATTGAAAATGATCAGGAATTGAAGGCGGATTCTTATTTTCAGTCGGGGAAAGTATATTATAAAAATAATGAATTGGGAAAGGCCCTTGAGAATTTTCTTTTGGCAAAGGAAAATTACATTCGAAAACAAAGTGAAAAGAAGCGGGCAGAGGTTGATATCTACCTTCACAGGATTCATTATTCACGAAATGAATATGATAAATCTCTGGCTTACCTTGACAATACTATTAAACTGGCTGTGGAGTTGGAGGAAAAGGAGTTAAAGGCCGAGGCTCTTTTTTACAGGGGAAGGGTGTTTAACAGAATGGGCAAAGGTAAAGAAGCATTGGATTCTTATTTGGAAGCGTTGGAAATCAGAGAGGAACTGGGTAATAAGAAGGCAATCGCACAGACACTCAATGGCATTGGGTCTTACTATTCAACCCGGGCTGATTACCTCAATGCTGTTGATTATTATGAAAGAACCCTTGAAATACATGAAGAGCTGGGGAATAAAAGAGGTAAGGGAGTGGTGCTGAATAATCTTGGAAACCAGCATTTACAAATGGGGAACTTCGACAAAGCGGTTGGTTATTACCGGGAAGCTTCAGAGATCTTTAAGGAAATAGAATTCGATCAGGGTACTGCCGCAACTTTAACCGGCATGGCTGTTATTTATGAACACCTTGGTCAGTTCCAGTCTGTGCTCGATGTATACCGGGAAGTTCTGGAGATCCGGAGAAAGCAGGGCGATAAATTTGAACTTGCAAATACACTCAGCAATATTGCTGTAACTTATTCCTTGATGTTGAATGATTCACTGGAATTACGTTTCGGTCCCAACTATCAGGATTCAATTTTCATTTATGGTTTGGAGCCAAATATAGAGCACGGGCAGAGATCTATAGAATATAATCTGGAAGCACTAAGTCTGCGGAGGGAGATTAATCATGCCAGAGGTATAGCTATAACCCTGGCTAATATAGGCACTGTTTATCAATCTCTAGGAAAATTTGAAAAAGCCGGTGAGTATTTCACCGAATGGTTGGAGCTACCACAGGAATTACAGGACGATGACACCAAAGTTACCGTTAACATAGGTTTGGGCCGTCATGCTATGTATGAACGATCGTATAACAAAGCCATCATTTATTTTAAATCTGCCTATCGCCTGGCAAATGAGATAAATAAGAAAACCTATATTCGGGAAGCTGCGAGGAACCTTTCAGATCTTTATGAAAAAACCGGCGATTTTGAACGGGCTCTGGAGTTTTTTCAGCGCTATCATAGTGTGAACAGTTCCCTTATCCAGGAGAGAGCAAAGGAACAGATCTATGAGATGCAGGTGAAATATGAAACTGAGGCTCAGGAAAAGGAAAATGAGATATTAAAGAAGAATCAGATTATTAATGAAACCAAGCTTAAGAACTCCCGGAGAGCGTTAGTTGCTGCTATCATTATTCTCCTGGTTTTCGGAGGGCTTGTAATCCAGTTGATTAGGCAGAATAGTCTGAGAAAAAAGGCCTTTGAAGAACTTGAGAAAAAAAATCAACTGATAACCGAGCAGACCCAGGAGATTAAAGACAGCATCCAATACGCAAGCAGGATCCAGAATGCACTTCTTCCGCCGGAGATTTATATGTATAAATTACTTCCTGAGCAATTTCTGATCTATCGGCCGAGAGATATTGTGAGCGGAGATTATTATTGGATGACCAAAAAGGGAGACAGAATAATTACTATAATTGCGGATTGTACAGGACACGGTGTTCCCGGTGCTTTCATGAGCATGCTTGGAATAGCTTTTCTCAATGAGATTGTCAGTAAACACGAGGATCTTTCTGCTGATTTTGTATTGAATGAATTGAGGGCCAAGGTGATTGAGTCCCTTCATCAAACAGGAAGAGAAGGAGAAAGCCAGGATGGCATGGATGTTTCACTCTTTATTCTGAACAGGAAAACCCTTCATCTTGAATATGCAGGAGCGAATAATCCGGTTGTTATTTACAGGAATGGAGAAATAATAGAATTGAAAGCAGATAAAATGCCCATTGGAATTCATACCAGATCAGATAAACCTTTTTCCCGAAAAGAGTTAAAGCTTGAAGAAAATGATATGCTGTATGCTTTTTCGGATGGTTATCCCGATCAGTTCGGTGGTCCGAAGGGCAAGAAGTTCATGATAAAAAAATTCAAAGCACTTCTGGGACAGGTCTATAGGCTCCAGCCTTCAGAACAAAAAGCTGTACTTGAAAAAACCCTGGACGAGTGGATGGAAAATACCACTCAGATAGACGATATTCTGGTTATGGGAGTAAGAGTAAATTCAGATAGTTTATAGTCTATTTTCCGGTAAGCTCCTTAATTTTCTCTCTAAGTTCTTCTCCGCGAAGGTTTTTTGCGACTATTATTCCCTCCCGGTTAAGTAATACTGTATGGGGAATGCTCTTTACTCCATAAAGCCTCCCTGCCTTACTGTCCCAACCTTTAAGGTCTGATACATGATGCCAGCTGAGATTATCCTCTTCGATAGCCTCCAGCCAGTTTTCTCTTTTCCGGTCAAGGGAAACTCCGAGGATATCAAAATTATGGTTCCTGAATTCCCTGTATAGGGCTACTAAATGCGGATTCTCTCTCCTACAGGGTCCACACCAGGATGCCCAGAAATCTATTAAAAGAAAGTTTCCACCTGTGAGATCTGATAGCGCCAGCATTTCACCATCCGGTGCGGGAAGTTCGAAATCTGTAAACTTTTCTCCAACGGCAACCTTTTCCAGAATATCAATATGTTCTTTCATTTCTTTAAGGTAAACAGAGTTTTCTACCTTGCTGTCGAGATTGTCTATTGCCGATTTTAGCTCTTCCAGGCTCAGGCTGTGGTACATATTGTTGCGAATAACATAAGGAGAAACCCAGGAGCCTTCGTTTTCATGAATGAATTTTTTGTTTATTTCCATTTCCTCAGCTGAAATTTCATCGAAGCCTGCTGCAATTTCTTCCATTTTTTCTTTATTTCCGGCTTTTCTGGCTGCAAGATAGGATTGGTAGACTGCATCTTTTTTTACATCCAGATCTTTGAATAATTCTTTGTAGGCAGAAAAATCATCATGAACAGCAGAGCCGCTAACTATAGTGTTTTCCGGATTGTCAAAGTCAGGCAGGATCACGATGACAGAGTTCTCTGCAAAAAACGGAAGCTGTTTATCAGAGTCTTCCAGTCGAAGATAGAGTACTTCAGGGGTTTCAAGTTCACCTTCGAACTGGACAGGTTCCCCTGGCTTAAGCTCTGATGAATCGATATTTATCCATTTCCCTGAAACTCTTTTTGAAAGGAACAGGTAGTTTTCCCGTAGATCCTGGGTTTTCACTGTTATGAGGTAGCCGCGATTATCATTCAGGGAAAATTCTGAAGGAAATGCAGTAATATCACTTATATTTAGGTAGAATGCCAGGCAAACAAATAGGATCAGTTTTTTCATTTTTTTTCAATTTTTGTTTTGCTGCAATATATATAATTCTACTCTGACAGATAAAGCTTTATCATAAAAACTTTATGGAATGGCTATGAGAGTTATAAAAATAATGAATTTCATCATTGGCCCTGAGGCCCTATGTTTGAAAGGTATAAGTCATTAGAAATTTAGCAACTTGTTTTTGGATAAAAATAATGTATAACCTAAAAATCTTAGACCTTTTGCTTAAAACAAACAATTTATAAAGTTAGATTTTTCTGGTCAAAATATTTGTTAATTAATTCTCCAGCAGCCTGAAAAGAATTCACATCGTTGTTAAGTACTCTTTTTTCATAAATTTTTAGATCTTTATTAACATCAGGATCATTGTAGAAACTCTGACGCAATTCTTCGTTAATGGTTTCGTACATCCAATAGAGGGCCTGTTTGTTCCTTCGTTTTGCAAAATAGCCGTTTTGCTCAGTTAATTTCCGGTATTCAGTGATATAGTTCCATATCTCTTCAATTCCTGACATTTTGAGGGCGCTGCATGTTGTAACTTTAGGAAGCCAGCCCGATTCCGGTGCGGGAAAAAGATGGAGAGCATTTTCAAATTCAGTTTTTGCGAGTTTCGCTTTACCGATATTTTCACCATCCGCTTTATTGATGGCGATGAGATCGGCCATTTCCATTATTCCTCGTTTAATGCCCTGTAATTCATCTCCGGCACCTGCAAGCATTAGCAGGAGAAAAAAATCGACCATGGAATGCACTGCAGTTTCGGATTGACCCACTCCAACTGTTTCAATGAAAATTGTATCGAAACCACCTGCTTCACAAAGAATAATACTTTCCCTGGTTTTTCTTGCGACACCTCCCAGTGACCCCCCGGATGGAGAAGGCCTGATAAATGCATTTTTGTCAACGGATAGTTTTTCCATTCGGGTTTTGTCGCCCAGAATACTTCCCCCGGATCTCTCGCTGCTGGGATCAATGGCAAGTACCGCCAGTTTCTTTCCCGATGAAGTAAGATGTGTGCCAAAACTCTCAATAAAAGTGCTTTTCCCTACCCCTGGAACTCCTGTGATCCCAATCCGCATGGAGCTTCCCGAATATGGCATACAAAGGGATATAATATCCTGTGCAAGTTTGTTGTGGGCGGGTAGGGAGCTCTCTGTCAGGGTGATGGCTTTGCTTAGCAATGTGCGGTTGCCGGATGTAATTCCCCGGAAATAGGATTCTGCATCCAGACTGAGCTTTTTTTTGCTTTTGAAACGTTTAACTGCCTCATCATTAATCTGCCCGGGGGAATGGACTCCTCCTGATACTGATAATGCAGTTTTGTCTTTTTTCTTCTGAGCCATGTGGTTAATTCAAAGCTCAAAATTAATGTTTTTGATCAGTAAATAAAAAAGAAGAGGCTGTCTAAAAAGTAATAATCATTTTAAAAGAACTTACAATCTGAAAGCATTCCTCCTTCCTGCCCCACCCAAACCCTACCCCAGGAGGGTTTGGGTGGAGCAAACAGAGGAATGCTTTCAATTTGTAAGTAACCTAAACTTAAAAAATACTTTT
>CAYRTD010000129.1:0-11201 GCA_964426915.1 uncultured Bacteroidaceae bacterium
AAAAAAAATGAAAAAAAAGTGCTTTTTCAGGGTAAGGTTTTGGTCAAAAATGGAATTAACTAATAGAGAACAAAAAATTAACCCCAAAAAAAAACGAAAATGAAAACTTTAATTTCTTTCTTTAACGGAAAAACTGAAAAAGCATCAATTAACGAATTTCAAAATTCTGCATTATCATTTAATGTAATGGGTAAAGTAAGAGGAGGCGACGGAGATCCAACTACTGACATTTGGCTTCCCGATGAAGATGACAAAAAGTAATTAAAAAAATTATTACTGACCTGAACTTTCAGGTGTTGACTAAGGTCTTTTTTTAAGACTGTAAAAAGATTAGCTGCTATTTGCAGAAAGCTTGAAATGCGATTATTCCGGTTACAGGATTATTGCATCTGATTAAGACGACTATTACATGGTTTTGTATACCTGCACATGTATTTTAGCATACAGGTTATTATACACTTCTGTGGATAAATAACGCCTTACTATATATAATAATAAAATCTATTAAGATGGACAAGAACAGACATTTGATCTCCAAGTACCTGGAGGGGGAGATGGATCCCATTGAAGCCACCGCGTTTGAGGAGACTCTGGAAAATGATCCGGAGCTGAAAGAAGAAGTGGATCTTTACCGGGAGGTGGAAGCAGCAATTGCCGATACCGAGATGCTTGATCTCAGAGCACAACTGGATGAGATTCATGAGGAACTTACACCACAACTGGAAAAACTGAAGCGCAATTCCTCGAAACGGATACTGCGCTATGCAGTAGCAGCATCCCTGGCAGTGATCATCAGCCTTGGAACCTACTCATTATTCTTCAGGAATGTAAACAATAACAGGATTGTTACAGAATTTTACAAGCCATATGATGTAACCCTGATTAATCGTTCCGCCAATACCAGTATAACGCCCCTGATGAGGGAAGCATTATACAAGTATGAAAACCAGGAATATAAGGAGGCCATATCTTTATTCAGGGATATTCTTGAACTAAATCCTGAAATGACAGCCTCACACCTGTATTCCGGCATATCTTATCTGGAAATTGAGGAATATACCCATGCAAAGCAATCTCTTACCGCTGTACTGGAACATAACGACAATCTTTATATGGAGCAGGCAGACTGGTACCTGGGAATAGTATATCTTCTGAATGATGAAAGGGATAAAGCAAATTTACAATTCCAAAAGATCAGGGAAAAGGACGGTTTTTATAAAGAGGAAGCTGCCAAAATTTTACGGAAGCTTAAAAGGAATTAATTAACAGGTTTTCAGATTTTTACTATAGCTGAATGAAGGAAAAACCAACATATATGGAGTTGATGGAACAGGTTGCATCTCTGCAGGATCAGGTAAAGAAACTTGAGAAAAAGCTGGAGGTAGCAAGTGAGAAGAACGATGGTCTTAAAACCCGCTTTCTCACAACCGTATCCCATGAACTCCGCACGCCGATGAATGCAATTCTGGGTTTTTCCAATCTGATGGTTGACAGAAATCTTCCTTTTGATAAACGGGAAGAATATATGGAACATATCAACAACAATTCAGACAGCTTACTAAGTATCGTCGATTCTATGATCGATGTCACACTAATGGAAGCCGGGGAATTAAAGCTGAAGAAAAAGGAATTTGATCTTCATGAAGTTATGCAGTTGGTTTATTGCTATTTCAATATCGGTAAACATAAAATGGGAAAAGATCATCTGGTATTACTTCTGAATAAGGAATACAAGGATGAGAATTTTTTCATCTATTCCGATTCCGATAGACTTAAGCAGATTCTCTCAAACTTTTTACATAATGCCTTGAAATTTACATCCAAAGGCATTATTGAATTTGGATACAGGGTTCTGACAGATGAAGGGAAAATCCATTTCTTTATTAAAGACAGCGGTAAAGGAGTTCTCTACGAAAAAGCACAGTCCATCTTTGATAAATTCGAGAAACTTGATGATACCGGAAATAAAGGAGGAATCGGATTGGGTCTTACCCTGGCAAAAGGACTTACTGAATTACTTGGTGGAAAAGTATGGTTTGAGACAAATGTATTTAATGGCACCACATTCCATTTTACAATAGAGTATTTGCATCAAAATACTGATGCCAAATCTTCCGTTCTGAAACTTAACGAAATTTTTGTTTGATTTTGAGGTTATTTTTTGTTCTTAACGTTCTTTAAATTTTTTAATAAAGTCTTAATTCACTGTGAAATAATTAAGGGGTTAGTTATTTCACAATTAAAAAGGATATTAAAGTTCTAAGGTTAATTAGTGTTCTCATCGTTCTTTGCAAATCAATACAGCTCAGAAAGGCAGGTCATCAAAATCTTCCTTACCGGCAGAAGATGAAAAGTCATCTTCCCCAGGCATGGGTGATTCCTGATCAGAAAATTGTTCTGAAGACTGATCGCTTTGTCCTGAGCCGGCTTTTTCAATCTTCCAGGCTTCCAGATTGGTGAAATAGCTTATTTTTCCGTCTTTTTCCCATTTCCGGCCCCGAAGATTAAAATTAATTTTCAGGTCATCACCAATCTGATGGGGATCCAGAATAGCGCATTTATCCTGCGTTAGTTGAAATTTAATATAATCAATGAATTCAAATCCCCCGGAGTTTTCTTTCTTTTCTAGAATGAACTCACGTTTTTTAAATTTATCACTGATTGAAACTTCATCGTATTTTTCAATCAACTTGCCTGAAATCTCGTAACTCATAATATTAAACTTTTTTTGTTGAAAATCCTTTTTAACAAATTATCCTCGAAAGAAAAAGGTTAGAGAACGCTCTAACCTTTTTCTATTAATGTCAAAACGCACAAAATCTCAGCGTTTCTTTCCGCACTTTTTTCCAAATAGTGCCTGTCCCAATAAATCCGGGTGCCTGGATCATAACCGAATCCGCCAAATTCCGGCGATTTCAGCAAAGCGAATGTTCGATATCAAGCCTGCCCACCCAATGATAGCCAGAGCCATGGCAGGCGGGCCTGCCCCGTTCTTTTTCGGACCTTATGGACAGCCAATTATTTTACTTCAAGTAATTCCACTTCAAAAACCAAGGTTGAGTTTCCCTTAATTAACTCACTTCTCTGGGCAGGGCCATAAGCAAGATCACTGGGAATATATAATCTCCATTTTGCACCGGGCTTCATCAACTGAAGAGCTTCGGTCCATCCTTCAATAACCTGATTCACAACAAAAGTTGCGGGCTCCCCGCGTTCAACGGAACTATCGAATACAGTACCGTCAATTAACGTTCCATGGTAATGTACAACAACGGTATCATCTGAAGATGGGGATACTCCTGTGCCTTCTTCCAGAACTTCATACTGCAAACCGGAATCGGTTACCTTAACTTCTTCTCTCTCTATGTTCTCAGCAAGAAATTCCCGACCTCTTTCCAGGTTTTCCTGAGCATCAACCTGACCTTGCTGCTCCATTTGTTCAGTTTGTTTCATTACAAAATTCTGAATTGCCATCTGAGCTTCCATCCTGGTAAATACATCTTCATTAGCATCAAAACCGTCTTTAACACCAGTAATAAATGTTTCAACAGGGAAATCCTCATCAATTCCAAACTGGGTGATGTAGTCGGTAAGACCCATTCCAAGATCCAGCCCTGAACCATAGGCAAATGTATCCACTTCCGTTTCAATTTCCGTGGATGTAAAATTTGTTACAGGAAACATTGATCCTAAAACATATCCTGCAATAATTGCAATTACTGCTACAATAGCGATTAATCCTTCTTTTTTCATTTTAACTGTTTTTTTATTTATGAAGTGCGAAGTTACTACTAATAATTTAATAGAAAAAATTATTTTACTGCTCTGAGTATATGTCGTTTGCCCCTGGGTCCCGGAAGTCTGGATATCATGAACCCGGCTTCCTTCAGGTTCTGTTTCACCATAGCCTTTACCGAATAGGTTACCAAAATTCCTCCTGGCCTGAGACATGTATATAACTTACTAAAATTCTTTACACTCCATAGATCGGGCTGCACATCCGGAGCAAAAGCGTCGAAATATATTATATCCTGATTTGAGGGTGGAATGAAATCGTTCAGATCAACATGGGATTTAAAAAAAACAAAACCGGGTATCAATTCTGCAGGCATTTCCCACTCTGCTGTATGTATTTGCTCAAAAGTTTTCGGTAAATCATCTTCTGGCAAACGATAATCAAGAACTTCCCACTCAGCTTTTTCTAGCGGATATTTTTCAATACCATAATACCGGATTGACCAGCCTTCTTTTTTATTCAATAAAGTCAGATAAGCATTCAGTCCGGTTCCCAGACCAATTTCGAGAACATTTAAGCTTAATCCTTCCGGCTTCTCAAAATAGTTCAGGCCTGCCCCGATATAAATATGCTCCGATTCAGTCCTGGCTCCAAATACAGAATGATAATGTTCCTTTAATCCCTCTACATAAATAGTGGGAGTTCCATCTCCTGATGTTATAATATTTCTTTTCATCATTGCCGGCAAAATTAATGATTTATCGGATTACTCTTGTAAAATATGGCTTTCCAAAAACAAAATTTCTAATCTGTTAAAAAATTAATTTCTTTGATTTATACTATATTAATTTATTATATATAAATATTGTAAATTGCTTGATTTTCAGTTATATTTTATCGATATTTGTAATATTATATGTTATATGAAGGACCCTTCTGTAAAATATTATTGCATCAAACAAAAGAATACAGCCAGATGCAGATTAATTATGTCCATTTCCTGGGATGGTTACAGGATTATTCATTATACAGGTATATTGCTTAAAGAATTTCAGTGGGACAGAAGAAAACGGGAATTTTTAAACATCGGAAATAAGGATGCATTAAACAGTAGTTTATCTTCTTTCAAAAAAAAGGTGATTGCCCTTCACCGTTCTCTCTCTATAAGATATGGTAAAGTAAGTATAAAACATTTCAGAAATGAACTTGCACGATTAAATTTTAATCCCGGTTACACCATTACAGAAGCTTTTGTAAAATTTATTGAGGAAAACGAAGCGGATTGGAGTAAGAATACTTTTTTAAAGTGTAAAAGTTTATATCCTAAACTTACCCGTTTCAGTGAGCTCTACGGATCATCGGGAAGCCTGGAGGCAGCGGACCGGGAATTTCTTCAATCATTTGAGGGTTTTCTCCGTCGTGAGGGTCTTGGATCCACAAGCTGTTATTCCTATCTAAATCTTATGAAATGGTTCCTGGGCTGGGCCCGTTCCCGGTCATTGATGATCAACGATGATTTTAAAGGATTCAATCTGTCGGCTCTAAAGAGCGAGGATGCAGGGGGAGGCATTTCTCCTTTATATCTTCACTGGGATGAATTGTTAAAACTATTTTCCTCAGAACCGTCGGGCAGAAAGCTTCAATATTGCAGAGACATATATAGCTTCATGGCATTTACGGGATGTCGTTTAGATGAGCTTCAGGATCTGAAAAAAGAAGATGTCGCCGATGGCCTGGTGAAAATTGGAGGCAGAAATCCCAGGAAAATTCCCCTTAATCATTATGCATTAGAGATTACTGAGCGTTACAGGAATAAGTATTTCAGGGGAGGTTTCTTTTTTCCGGTTTATACCAAAATGACATTAAACAAATATTTACGAGAATTGTCAGTTTTTCTTAATTTTGAACGAAAGTTGACCATCAGAAGACGAGGCAGGGTCTTTGAATCAGAAATCTACGAATTAATCACCATTAATTCTGCAAAATGGACTTTTTTTGCCAATGCAGTGAAACTTGGATTGCCTGCTGAAGTTGCTCAGAGCTGGAATGGGGCTGCTACTCCCGCTGCATATAAAAGGATAAAAGAAGATTTTAACTTATTGGAAAAAAAGGGTATCGCCTTAATCAACAAATACTATGAAGATACATTATGATCTTTTGGGAATGGCCATGAATGATTATTACCAGGGGAACCGAAATGCCAGAATTATAGTCCATTCACCTGATTTTGAGGAGGATGAGATAGATGTGAGCTGGTATTTCAGAAAGTACGGGGATATGCCGGAAATTGAAAAAGAGGCCCTTTCGCTTTGCCGTGGGAAAACACTTGATGTTGGAGCCGGGGCCGGATCGCATGCTCTTCACCTTCAAAAAAACGGAAAAGATATATCTGCCCTGGATATTTCAGGCGGAGCATGTGAAGTAATGAGAGCGAGAGGGATTAAAAAAGTGATGCAGCAGGATATTTTCACATACAACGGAGAAAAATATGACAGTTTGTTAATGCTGATGAATGGCATTGGTGTAACGGGCGAAATAGAACGTTTGAATACCTTCCTTGATTCTCTTCCTGATCTGCTGAATCCCGGCGGGCAGCTACTTTTTGATTCTACAAATCTCATCTATTTGTATAAAAATGAAACAGGAAGTGCGGATATCGATCTAAGCGGCGGATATTACGGGGAAGTCAGATTCAGACTGGAATATGATGAATTCTTTACCGAACAATTCTCCTGGTTGTATATTGATTATGATACACTTTCATGGATGGCGGAGGATAAAGGGATGCAAGCTGAACACCTTATGAAGGGAGATAATTATCATTATCTAGCAAGGATCATGATCTGATCTCTTTTTTACATTCGGCAGGTATTCATAATATATATTATTCAACGCATGGAACATATTTCTCTTAGACCCGGGAAAATCATTCTCGAAATTTTTCAGTATCTCTGATGTATAATTGCGTTTGGTCAGTTCTTCGTGAGGACAGGATTTTTCAACAGAAGCATAATTTCTGAATCGGGCCAGCTCAGCAAGATCACTTTCCCAAAGATCCATCATCGGACGAATAAGACAAACCCTGCCTCCGAACATTTCTAATTTATAAGGCATAGAACTAATGGATCCGTGATAGAGCATGTTCATTAAAAAAGTCTGAAGCGCATCATCCCTGTGATGACCAAAGGCAATCCTGTTACAGTTTAACTCTCTGCTGAGATCAAAAAGAGCTTTCCTCCGGTGCCAGGAGCAGATAAAACAGGGAGATTTATCTTTTTCGTTCAGATCCGGATATATTTCCCTGGATATTAATTTGAGTCCCATCGATTCACAGAATTGCTCAAGATAACTGATGTTAACATTATAGCCTGTGCCAGAGGGAATGATATGGGCAACGAACAATTCAAAACGGAAAGGAAAGGCTTTTTTACGGTTCGCCAGACTTTCCAGCATGATCATGGAATCCTTTCCTCCCGACAATCCCACAAGGACACGGTCATTCTCAACAATCTGCCGGTGCTCTCTAACAGTTTGTCCGATCTTCCTGCATACCTTCCTGAAAAGCTTATCAGATTTTTTCCGGTTTTCATTCATAATCGTCTTTTTCTGCACCCTCATTAGAGTCCGTCTATAAAGTCGGGTGTCTGGATCATAACCGAATCCGCCAAATGGCGGTGAGCTCAGCGAAGCTAATGTTCGAGATCAAGGCGCGCAGATATCGGGCATTATGGACAGATACTCATTAGTGAGTTCTGCGCGGCATACATGTCAACATAAAATTGAAATATGTCCTTAAGTATATTTGAATCACAGGCTGTCCCGAACCTCGGGAGTAAGCTATTAAATCACAAAGAGTTTTTGAAACACAAAGTACAGGGAAATTATGAAAACGAGGAATTCATAATGTTGGGACACAGGGAAATAGCCCTGTTTACTTTGTGATTCAAAATAATATTAGCATCCTTTATCAGAGTATTGTCTTAAGTTGACGCCAATGCCTGCATGGGTTGCTATTAAAACCTATACAATTCGCTTAACAGAGGGCTTAAGATCGGTTAGTGAGGCAATTTCCACCCGTTTTCCAGTTTCAATGCTTTTCCTGGCAGCAACGCCGATCAGAACCGACATAGCTCCGTCTCTTGATCCGGCAGAATGATTATAAGGATCAGGCATATCGGGATCTCTCAGGATTTTATCCTGTAAGCGTGAATCACCACCCCCATGACCGCCCCCTGCTCTGGGAACTTTAACAAGTTCATAGTCACCAAAGTTATCCATTACCATGATCTCATTGTAGGCGCTATCGGATTCTTCAGCATCCTGTTTCATTTCCCGGGCGTGCAATTCAGCCTGGTTAACCCTTTCGTCCCTTCGCCATGGAATATCTTGCCAGGAATCAATTCTACCGTCCATACCATTAAAGGCAATTCTCCATCCTTCATAGGGTGAATAAGTAGTTAATGAATAATTTACCACGACATCGTTTGCATACTTGATTTGCACAGACATTTTATCGTATATATCGATCTCTTTTCTCCAAAGACAATTATCTCTGATGTAACCATCATAATGCTCGTTTTCAACATAGAGGTTCATCAAGTGCTCATTCTGTGTTATATCCCAGTAAAAATCACATTTGGATTTATGCGGACAGGTACGGCATTTATCACCCCGGAAGGGATTATTTTCACCATAATGTTCAAGCTCACCATAGGCATTCACTTCAACCGGATCGGAGTCCAGGAACCAGTTTAAAAGATCAAAATGATGAGTTGATTTATGTACCAGTAAGGTTCCGCTTTTTTCAGTTATCCCATGCCACCTTCTGAAATAGGAAGCTCCATGATAGGTATTCAGATACCAGTTAAAATCAACAGAAGTTATCTTACCCACTCTTTCCTTTGCGAGTAACTCCTTAATAGCTGTAAAATGTGGACCCCAACGGTAATTGAACCCAACGATCACTTTTTTTCCGGATTTTCTTTCAGCATTAAGAATGGCCTGAGTCTTGTCTTCATCGGTGGTCATCGGCTTTTCAGTAAGGACATCCACGCCCTTTTCAAGTGATTTTATAATGAATTCATGATGGTTAGAATCCATAGTAGTAACGATAACCATATCGGGCTTTGTCTGGTTCATCATATCATCAAAATCCGTAAAAACCGGACAATCAACTCCTATATATTTCTTAGCGAATTCAAGCCTGCCGGGATTGATATCACATAGTCCAACGAACTGTACAATATCCCCGTAATTTTCTACAATTGTTTTTCCCCAGAAGCCTACCCCGCGTATTCCGGTGCCAACAAGAACCAGTTTTTTCCTGGTGTCCCTAAAGATATTTCCTTTCATTCCGAAAGCAGGCGCAGCCGCTAAACCTCCTGCGAGTAGTGAGCTCTTTGTTAAAAAGTCTCTTCTGTTGATTGATTTTGTTGTCATGATTTCAGCTTGATTTATTAATTATTATTGCAGAAAAGTACAAATTTTTATTCAATTAGGAAAATTATTGGTCATTATGGAATGTGGATTTAAAAATTAAATGAATATATGAAATTCCAAAAAAAACCCTTAGTTTCAGGCAAAAATTCCTAAACATGCTTCTTCAAGATCTCGACTGGATCATTCTGGGTTCATTTTTTTTCATCCTTTTGTTACTGGGCTTTTTGGCTTCCCGGAACGCCGGTAGAAGTACTGCCGATTTCTTTCTGTCGGGAAGAAACATGCCGTGGTGGCTTCTTGGGGTATCCATGGTAGCAACCACCTTTAGCTGCGATACTCCCAATCTGGTTACGGATATTGTACGACAAAACGGAGTGTCGGGAAACTGGATCTGGTGGGCTTTTGTCCTTACCGGAATGCTTACGGTATTTGTATATGCAAAGCTTTGGAGACGTTCCGGTGTCCTTACGGATCTTGAGTTCTATGAAATCCGTTACAGCGGAAAAATGGCAGCTTTTCTCCGTGCTTTTCGTGCTCTTTACCTGGGAGCTTTTTTTAATATAGTAGTTATTGCTTCTGTTAGTCTGGCCCTCATTAAGATCAGCGCAGTTATGCTTGGCTGGCCTGCCGAACGTACGCTTATTATTGCGGCTGTTGTGGTAGTCTTATACAGTACACTCGGCGGTTTGAAAAGTATTCTTGTCACCGATTTTTTCCAGTTCGGCATTGCCATGGTAGGGGTGATAGGTGCGGCGGTTATTATTGTAAGGATGCCGGAGGTAGGCGGACTAAGTGAACTTATTAATCACGAAGCACTGGAAGGTAAACTCCGCCTTATACCGGAGTTCGGCCAGAAAGATCTCCTGATTACACTTTTTATACTACCACTTGCCGTACAATGGTGGAGCGTTTGGTATCCCGGTGCTGAACCCGGAGGCGGAGGCTATATTGCGCAAAGGATGCTCTCGGCAAGATCGGAAAACGGAGCCAGGGCTGCCACACTTCTTTTTAATATTCTTCACTATGCGCTCAGACCATGGCCATGGATTGTAGTAGGTCTTGCTTCTCTTGTGGTTTTTCCGGATCTCCAATCCCTTTATGAAGCATTCCCCAATGTGCAGGAACAATTTATCAAAGATGACTTTGCCTACCCTGCCATGCTTTCATATCTGCCCAAAGGCTTCCTTGGTCTTGTGGTAGCTTCTCTTATAGCCGCTTTCATGTCTACAACTGCCTCACAGATAAACTGGGGATCCTCATATATTGTAAACGATTTCTACAAACGCTTTCTTAACCCGGAGGCTTCAGAAAAAAAGCTTGTATTTGTAGGGAGAATTTCCACAATATTGCTGATGGCCCTGGCGGTTATGCTTGCCCTCCTGCTGAGCAATGCCCTGCAGGCCTTTAATATTCTTCTGCAGATAGGAGCAGGAACAGGACTCATCTATATACTCAGATGGTTCTGGTGGAGAATCAATGCCTATACAGAAATAACCGGGATGGTCGTATCATTTCTGGTGGCTATCTATCTTGAAGTTATTCATATTAAACTTGGATTTGAAGCATTATCAACAGCACCCAAACTCCTTATTGGGGTGGGTGTTACCACGACTTGCTGGTTAATTGTAACACTTCTCACTCCCCCGGAAAATAAAGAAACACTTCGACGTTTTTATAAACTGGTATATCCGGGAGGACCCGGCTGGAAAAAATTGCTAGAGGAAGCAGAAAGAGAAAATGTTTCACTGGTGAGTGAAGAAAAAACTGCATGGGATGTGCCTGTTGGTATTATTTGTATGCTTTTGGGAAGCTTCGCTGTCATCAGCACCCTGTTTGCCACTGGCTATACCCTTTATGGTCAGTATCTGAATGCCACCGTCTTTGGAATTATTGATGTTATCCTGATATATCTGTTGTCCAGAACATGGAAAAGACTTAAAACCTATTAATGATGAACTTGTTTGAACTAGTATAGAGTCTGTCCATAATGTCCGATATCTGCGTTGCTGCAAAAATTTTAAATCCT
>CAYRTD010000130.1:0-11052 GCA_964426915.1 uncultured Bacteroidaceae bacterium
TCGAACCGGCACGATATTGCTATCACTGGTGTTTGAGACCAGCGCGTCTACCAATTCCGCCATCCGGGCAATTAGCAATTACTTTATAATTATTAAATACATCTTATCTATATCCCCTTCTGAGTCGGCGGGAGCTCAGTGGCTTTGCCACTTCGGTTCCGCCATCCGGGCAATTAGCAATTACTGTCTGCGAAGATAGCATAATTCTATTTTTTTTGCCAATTTTTTTCGCTTCCTCCGGGATTCGGATGATATTAAACATGCTATGTTATTTAATATCTGTTGCTAAGATTCAGATATTTATTTTTGTTTCTTCTTATATTCATTCAATTTTTGAGATTAAACATTTAACTACTATATATCATGAACAAAACATTTGAAAACAAAACCCGGGAGGTTCTTAAACGACTGGGCATAAAAGAGGTAAATCCCGGAGCAACAACGGGAACGAAATGGTTCGATACAGAGGGTAAGGAATCGGTTTCCATCAGCCCGATCGACGGGAAAGAAATTGCAAAAGTGAAAACCGCCAACCTTGATGATTATGAAAAAATTATGCAAAAGGCTCAGGAAGCCTTTAAAGTGTGGCGGAAAGTTCCTGCTCCTGCACGTGGGGAGGTGGTCAGGCAAATCGGACTGGCTCTGAGGGAACATAAGGATGATCTGGCGTATCTCGTCAGCCTGGAGATGGGTAAGATTCTGCAGGAGGGTAAAGGTGAAGTGCAGGAAATGACCGATATTTGTGATTTTGCCGTCGGACAATCCCGGCAGCTTTATGGCTTTACCATGCCATCCGAAAGGAAGGATCACCGGATGTACGATCAGTATCACCCGCTGGGGGTTGTCGGACTGATCACTTCCTTTAATTTTCCTGTTGCGGTTTGGGCATGGAATTCCATGATTGCAGCCGTTGCCGGTGATGTTGTGGTATGGAAGCCCAGTTCAAAAACTCCTCTTACCGCTATAGCAACACAAAATATCATTAGAAAGGTCCTTATCGAAAATGATGTCCCTGAAGGGGTGTTCAGCCTTATAGTTGCCGGCTCGTCCGTGCTGGGAGATAATTTCGTGGAAGATAAAAGGATCCCTTTAATTTCCGTTACCGGCTCAACGGCCGTAGGCAAGAGGGTGGGAAAAATTGTTGGTCAGCGACTGGGAAGGGTAATTCAGGAATTGGGAGGAAATAATGCTATCATTGTTTCGCAGCATGCCGACCTGGAACTGGCTATACCTGCAATTGTTTTTGGAGCTGTGGGGACTGCCGGTCAAAGGTGTACCACCACACGAAGACTGATAATTCACGAAAGTATTTATGATGATGTCAAAAAACGCCTCTTAAGTGCCTACGAACAGGTTTCCAAGAAAATCGGAAATCCTCTTGATGAAAACTTTCTCATCGGCCCTATGATCGATAAAACTGCAGTGTCGGTATTTTCGCAGGCCTTAAATTCTATCAAAGATGAGGGTGGTAAAGTTATTTTTGGGGGTAAAGTCCTGGAAGGAGAAGGTTTTGAAGCCGGAACTTATGTTGTTCCCGCTATTGCCGAAGCTGAAAATTATTTTGACATTGTACAGGAGGAAACCTTTGCACCCCTGGTGTATCTGATGAAATACAAAAGCATTGAGGAAGCCATTTCTCTTCAGAATGACGTTCCCCAGGGACTGTCTTCTTCCATTTTCACTCTTAACATGCGGGAAGCGGAGATATTCCTTTCTCAGGCCGGCTCGGATTGCGGCATTGCCAACGTTAACATCGGAACATCCGGTGCCGAGATTGGAGGGGCCTTTGGCGGTGAGAAAGATACCGGAGGAGGAAGGGAATCAGGTTCGGATGCATGGAAGGCTTATATGAGAAGACAAACCAATACCATCAATTACGGAACGGAATTGCCTTTGGCCCAGGGAATAAAATTTGATATCTAGGGGATCTGCATAACACCCTCAGGGACTCTCAACCAGGTTCTTATCAAAATACATATTTAAGAATGTGGGAACTGCCAGGGATGCTACACTATTTGGTGAGTTTGTAAGAAATGCGATGCCGATATCTTCATCCCGGCAAAGTGCGATATCGGCTCTGTAACCGTGCACGTAGCCTCCGTGATAAGCTACCTGGCGTCCTTTGTATCCTATAATTCTCCACCCAAGTGCATAATGTTTCGATTCTACCTTGTCCCATCTTCTCAGGTAATTCCATTTCAATGGAGAAATGACCTGGGGAGTTAAAACCGTATTAGTGATGCTGTTTATTATATGAGATTTTTCCCTGTCGGAAAGAGCGACTAAAAAGTTTCCCAGATCGCTGATACTGGCATTAATGCCTGCCGCGGGTATGGTATTATAATATCGGTCATTAAGAGGGAGTGTCCTGTATCCCTTTCCATACCGGGTGTGTGGATAGGCATAGTTTTCAGTGGAAAGAAAGGGCTGAAAGCCGGTGGAAGCATTTCTCATTCCAAAGGGAATAAAAACTTTTTCGGTGAGTAAATCATTGAAGCTTCTCGAGGTTTTTAAGAATGTAAGGGTGTCGAACAGACTAAAAACAACATTCTGATATCCGTACAATTTTCCCGGGGTATTGCTTATGTTGACGCGGTGAAGACTGTCGATAATGGTTCTCATCGGAACACCGGATTCAACCAGGTTATCATATGCATGAGGAACAAGCCCTGAAGTATGACTCAATATATTCCGTATGGACAGATTGAGGGTATTGACGGAATCTTTCAGCTTAAATCCGGGAAGATAATCAATTACCTTATCATCCAGACTGATCTCTTTTTCTTCTGCCATAATACCGGCAAGCACCCCGGTTATACTCTTGGAAACCGATGCCAGCCTGAAAACTGTGTGCTGGTCAATGGAATCATTTTCACCTGCCTTTCTAACGCCGTAACACTTCAGAAATGCGATTTTCCCTTTATGTGTAATAGCAATGGCAGCGCCAACTGTACCATTGCTGTCAATCTCCGAGCTTATCAAACTGTCGAAACTGAAAATCAGGGAATCAAAGGCCGAATGTTCTTTTTCCTCAGCGATTTCTTCTTTCGCCGGACCGTAAGAGGCAATTGTGTTCGATTCAAAATAATATAGTACGAATAGCAATGAAGCTATAATAATGACAGGAATAAACTTAAATCTCATTTTCAAATAATCTCCATTATGATACCCTTGAAAGGTATCTCTTTTTCACAAGTATTTTGATCTCCTTCATTATACTTTCCGGATCAAAACCACATTCTTTATAAAGCTCTTCAGGATTTCCCTGATCGACAAATTTGTCGGGTATTCCAAGACGTCTAACGGCTGTAGTATAGGTATTGTCACACATGAACTCTATAACCGCACTGCCAAAACCTCCTTTAAGCGCTCCATCCTCAATGGTAATCACATGATTAAATTTCTTGAATACTTTATGGAGGAGCTCTTCATCAAGAGGTTTAACAAAGCGCATATCATAATGTGCAATGCTATAGTTTTCCTTTTCAAGTTTTTCTATTGCTTCTGCAGCCAGTATTCCGGCATTGCCGATTGACAGGATAGCAATATCGCTTCCTTCTTTTAAAACACGTGCTTTTCCGACCTCTATCTCGGAAAATTCCTTTTTCCAGTCGGGAGTAATCCCTCTCCCTCTGGGATAACGTATGGAAAAGGGGCCGTGTTCTTTAAGCTGAGCGGTGTAAAGCAAATTTCTCAGTTCGACCTCATCCATTGGCGCTGAAACGATCATATTGGGAATATTCCTCATATAGGAAAGATCGAATGCCCCGTGATGGGTTGCGCCGTCGTCTCCGACAAGTCCGCCGCGATCAAGACAAAAAACCACATTCAGATTTTGCAGGGCAACATCATGAATAACCTGATCGTATGCTCTTTGCATGAAAGTGGAATAAATATTACAAAAGGGGATCATGCCCTGTATGGCCAGTCCGGCAGAAAAAGTAACTGCATGCTGTTCTGCTATACCTACATCAAATGATCGTTCGGGAATTTTATCCATCATGATTTTAAGACTGCTTCCGGTTGGCATGGCTGGGGTGATCCCAATTATTTTTTCATTCTTTTTTGCCAGTTCCAGAATGGTTTCGCCAAAAACATCCTGAAATTTCGGTGCCTGGGGCTTATCAGATTTATAGCTGAATATCTCCCCGGTTTTTTTGTCAAACTTCCCCGGTGAATGAAAAACCGTCTGGTTCAGTTCAGCCTGAGGGAAACCTTTACCTTTTACGGTAATGACATGAAGAAGTTTCGGTCCCCTGATATCTTTCAGATCATTCAGTACGCGGGTAAGGTGCACCACATCATGTCCGTCAACCGGTCCGAAATACCTGAAATTCAACGACTCAAACAGGTTTGATTGCTTAAGCATCATAGATTTCAGGGCATTTTCTATTTTTTGGGCATATCTTCTTGCATCGGGTACAAGTTTACTCATACGTCCGAGAAAATTCCAAACATCTTCTTTAACCTTATTATAAGTTTTGGAGGTAGTGATGTCAAGGAGATATTCTTTCATGGCTCCCACATTCGGATCAATGGCCATGTTATTATCATTAAGGATAACCAGCAGATCCGAATTATCGATCCCAGCATTATTAAGTCCTTCATAAGCTAGTCCACCGGTAAGGGATCCGTCCCCGATAATTGCCACCACCTTCCGGTCATTCTCCCCTTTTAATTTTGAGGCCCGGGCTATTCCGAGTGCAGCAGAAATGGAAGTTGAGGAATGACCTACACCGAAGGCATCATATATGCTCTCCGAGGGTTTTGGGAACCCGCTTATCCCTTTATATTTACGGTTGGTGTGGAACAGGTCTTTTCTTCCTGTGAGGATCTTATGTCCGTAGGCCTGATGCCCTACATCCCATATAAGCTGATCATAGGGGGTGTTAAAAACATGGTGGAGGGCGACAGTGAGTTCAACCACTCCGAGGCTGGCTCCAAAATGACCCGGATGTGATGAAACAATATCAATAATAAAATGTCGTAATTCCTTGCTAAGAGTGATCAGTTCATCCACAGATAGATTCTTCATATCTGCAGGGCTATTTATCTGATCCAGTAAACTGTAAGAATATTTTTTTTCCATGCTGCTGGTTACATTCCGGAACAAAGTTAGGTAAAAAAAAACAAACAGAGAACAAAGCCGGACCCCGGAGATTTTTTTTCATTGTCGTTGGGCGAAAAGTGGATGCCGGGAACTGCAGTCAGAGGGATACACTTCGATACCTTCCTGTTGTTAAAAATGCACTGTTGTTAAAAAAAAGAATTCATCAAACCACAATTTTTAGATAATTTGGCGTTTTAATGCTAAAGTTGATAAAGATGAAAAGAATAATTGTGATAATTCTGAGCAGTGCTTTTCTTGCTTCCTGTGTTCCAACTCAACGCTTCAAAGAAGTAAATAAAAAAAGTAATACGCTGGAAGAAGAAAGAGATCGGTTGATGATGGAAAATGAGCAGTTGACAGTTGAGAATACGGAGATGAAATCCAGAATGGATTACGTAGACCGGCAGCAGGAAAGATTTACTGAAGACAGCCTTGTTTTGGCCGGAGAGATTAATGAGCTCCAGGCCTCAGTAAACAATCTGACCCGCAAATATAATGACCTTCAGGCTTCCCATGAAGCCCTTTTAAAGGGAAATGCCCGGGAAACGAGAAGATTGTTGAATCAATTGCAGACGGCTCAGGAGAATCTTCAGCAAAAGGAACAAAGACTGAGGGAACTTGAGGACAATGTTACGGAAGGCCGCCGGGATGTTACCCGTATGAGGGCCGAACTGGAAGCCAGGAACGCCCGTCTGGCGGAACTGGAAAGGATACTAAACCGTAAGGATTCTGCCGTTAATGCCTTAAAAGAAAGTGTATCGAGGGCATTAATGGGCTTTGAGGGGCAGGGCCTGACTGTTGAAATGAAAAACGGAAAAGTATATGTTTCCATGGATGAAAAACTTTTATTCCGTTCCGGAAGCTATGAGGTGGATGCAAGAGGAAGGCAGGCATTGAACGATCTGGCGGGAGTTCTGGAGAGAAATAAAGATGTAAATATCATGATCGAAGGTCATACGGATGATGTTCCTTATCGCAGCGGCGCTGTAATAAAGGACAACTGGGATCTGAGTGTCCTCAGAGCCACCTCGGTTTTGAAAATCCTTATGCAGAGCGGTAATATAAGTCCTTCGCGTATTACCGCTGCAGGTCGTGGAGAATTTCAGCCGGTTGAAATGTCAAAAACTTCGCAGGCCCGTAGCAGAAACCGTCGTACAGAGATCATACTGACTCCGAAACTGGATGAATTGCTGAAGATACTGGAGTCGAGTTAACAGAAGACAGCCTCATCCCTAAACCGTCATAATATCCTTCTCCTTGGCATCAACTACTTTATCCACCTTTTCGGTATAGTTGTCGGTCATTTCCTGGACTTTGATCTCGGCTCTTTTTACCTGGTCTTCAGGTAGACCTTCTTTCTGAAGACTTTTTAGTTCATCGTTTGCTTCTCTTCTGGCATTACGAATACTGACCTTTGCATTTTCACCTTCATTTTTCACCTGCTTTACCAGTTGAATTCTTCTTTCTTCGGTAAGGGGCGGAACATTCAGGCGGATAATTTCGCCGTTATTTACAGGGGTAAGTCCAACGTTTGCGGCGAGTATGGCTTTTTCTATGGGATCGATCATTTTTTTCTCCCATGGCTGTATCGCGATGGTTTTTGCATCGGGGGTGCTGATATTGGAGACCTGGCTCAATGGAGTTTTAGTCCCGTAATAATCCACTTCAACACCATCGAGAATATGGGGATTCGCTTTGCCGGCACGGATTCTGCTTAATTCAGTTTCAAGGTGGCGGATAGCTTTATCCATTTTCTCCTCGGCCATATCAAATACAAGTTCTACTTCTTCATTCATGTTGGTAAGTATTAAAAGTGATCTTAGGAAAAACCAAAAATATTTAATTTTTAACTAAAGTACCAATTTTTTCTCCTGAAACGAACCTTAAAAGATTTCCCTCTGTATTCATATTAAAAACACAGACCGGTAGTTTGTTTTCCCTGCACATGGCAAAGGCTGTCATATCCATTACTTTAAGCTCTTTTTGCAATGCCTCGTCGAAACTTATTTCTTCGTACCTTTTCGCTGTGGGGTCTTTTTCAGGGTCTGCTGTATAGATGCCGTCAACCCGGGTTCCTTTTAAAAATATGTCCGCTTCCATTTCCACTGCTCGAAGGGCCGAGGCTGTATCGGTTGTAAAAAAGGGATTGCCGGTACCCCCCACAAAAATGACTACCTGTTTTTTTTGCAGTGCGTATTTTACTTTTTCCTTTGAATAGTTCTCCGTTACGGGTTCCATCCTTAAGGCTGAAAATACCCTTGCAGTTGTTCCGGTTTTTTCTATGGCCGACTGAAGGGCGAGACCATTGATAACAGTGGCCAGCATTCCCATGTAATCTCCTTTTACCCTGTCAAAGCCTTCCGCCACGCCTGAGATTCCGCGAAAAATATTCCCTCCCCCGATAACTATTCCGAGTTCTATATCTTTTTGAACTGCTTTGTGGATCTCATCTGCGTAATTTTTTAATCTTTGCGGATCAATTCCGTGGCTGCTATTCCCCAGGAGGGCTTCACCCGAGAGTTTAAGGAGTATACGTTTATATTGCATAGAGCGGTTTTTGTTCCCGAAAATACAAAAAAAAGCCGTTCTCATACGAAAACGGCTTTTTAAAAGAATGTTTTTTGTACTTTTATCCAAGCATGAATCTAATAAAACCTGTAACTTTCAGTTCAGGATCTGATTCTTTAAGATATTGAGCAACAGTCATTTTATTATCCTTAGTGAATGCCTGGTTCAGAAGTGTACTTTCCTTAAAAAACTTATTCAATTTACCTTCTGCTATTTTATCCAGAATATTCTCGGGCTTTCCTTCCATTCTTGCCTGTTCACGGCCTATCTCTTTTTCCTTTTCGATAATTTCCTCAGGAACATCGTCTTTGTCGACAGCTACCGGCGACATCGCTGCGATTTGCATGGCAATGTCTTTTCCCACCTGAGTATCTACTGTTTTTGAGAATCCCACAACCGTGGCAAGCTTATTTCCAGGATGTATGTAAGATACTACATCTTCTGCTTCAATCTTATCATAAGCACTTAGTTCGATTTTTTCACCGATAATACCTATCTGTTCGGTAACTTTCTCTTCAATTGTCTTGTTGTCTTCGAAGGGAAGAGCTTTAAGAGCTTCGAGATCATCCGGGAGCTTGTCCAGTGCAATATCGAGTATTGCGGATGCGAAATTTACGAAGTCTTCATTTTTTGCAACGAAATCGGTTTCACAATTCAACACGATTACCGCTCCTTTTTTACCGGCAGTTCTGGCAAGGATAGCTCCCTCTGTCGCTTCACGATCTGCCCTTTTATTGGCAACAGCCTGCCCTTTTTTCCGGATTATTTCAACCGCTTTTTCGAAGTCACCTTCGGATTCAACAAGAGCTTTCTTGCAATCCATCATGCCGGCTCCTGTTGCTTTTCTGAGTTTGCTAACATCTGCAGCTTTTATATCAGCCATTTCTATATAATTTTTATATTAATATTTGGTGTTTGTCTATAATGTCCGATTATTCATTCAGTTTTAAATTTAATGGGTGTTCGTTGATCGCGTTCGCACAAAGCTTCAGCGACACACGGATAGCGGATGTGAAGCTCGGTTCACACGGTTCTCTGTTGTGGCAAAAATATCAATTCCTCATGTAATAGTACACTGCGGATTTCAATTTTTGCACGCCCCCGTTTTAACAGGTACGGGGCAGGCCCGCCTGCCTTCGCACTGGCTATCCTTCGGCGGGCAGGCTTGATCTCGAACATTCAGTTCCGATCCTATCGGAACTGACACTCTACTTTTTTTTGTGACAGACACTATTTGGTTTGTCAGAATGAGAGGAACAGTTTTTTACGTTTTTCTGGACCGCATTTTCTTTGCAGGAGCTTTCTTTTCTTTTACTTTGAAATCCTCATCATCCTCATCCTCTTCATTTGTTTTTTTACCGGTCTTTTCAATATCCCCTTCTTCCTCTTCCCTTGCTTTTTTGTTCTTTACATCTTTCTCCCTTTCCATCTTTCTTTCTGAAAGACCTTCTTCAACGGCTGCAGCAACATAATCTACGATAAGAGCAATAGATTTGGATGCATCATCATTTGCAGGTATGGGGAAATCAATGCTGTTAGGATCGGAATTGGTATCGACCATTCCAAAAACCGGTATATTCAAGCGGTTTGCTTCTCTTACTGCGATGTATTCCTTTGAAACATCGACAATGAACATTGCAGCAGGAAGACGATTCAGATCAGCGATACTTCCAAGCATTTTTTCAAGTTTTGCTCTCTGTCTGTGGATCTGTAATTTTTCTCTTTTGGAAAGGGAATCAAACGTGCCTTCGGCAGTCATTTTATCAATGCTGGTCATCCTTTTCACCGCCTTACGGATGGTAGGGAAATTGGTAAGCATACCTCCGGGCCATCTTTCTGTAACATAAGGCATGTTGATCTCCTTGATCCTCTCGGAAACAATATCCTTGGCCTGTTTTTTTGTGGCAACGAAAAGGATTTTTCTTCCTGATTTGGCTATTTGCTTCATGGCGGTGGCCGCTTCTTCGAGCTTTGCCATCGACTTGTGAAGATCAATAATATGGATCCCGTTTTTCTCCATAAATATATAGGGAGCCATGCTGGGATTCCATTTTCTTTTCAGGTGGCCGAAATGTACACCGGCATCCAGTAATTCTTCGAAACTTAATTTTTTGGGCATAATTTTGATTTTTGTTTACATTCATTTTATCAACCATAAGGTAGTTTCGCTCTCTGTATGGATTACGTCGAAAGTCCTTGTGGTTTAGATACTAAACACAATATAGCGGAGAATAAGCGATTAACGCTTACTGAACTGGAATTTCTTCCTTGCTTTGGGCTGACCGGGCTTTTTCCTTTCAACCTGTCGTGGATCACGGGTTACAAATCCTTCAGCTCTCAGTGCGCTTTTGTCTTCAGGGTTAATTTTCACCAGTGCACGGGAAATTCCAAGCCTTAATGCTTCTGCCTGTCCTTTGGAACCGCCACCTGAGAGTACCGCTTTAATGTCATAATTTTCTCTGACATTCAGCAGGTTTAAAGGTTGCTGAACAATATAATGCAGGTGTTCACCCGGAAAATAGCTTGTGAAATCCTTGTTGTTGATAGTGATCTGCCCTTTTCCTTCAGTAAGGTAGACGCGGGCAATTGAAGATTTTCTTCTTCCTGTTGTGTTGATTACTTCCATGTTATGAAATAATATCGTTTAAGTTAATCTTTTTTGGCTTTTGTGCTTCTTTGTTGTGTTCTTCACCCACATAAACATGCAGATTTCTGAACAACTCCTCACCGAGACGGTTGCCGGGGAGCATTCCCTTCACTGCTCTTTCTACCACTTCATGTGGCTTTTTCTCAAGAAGGGCCTTCGGGTTTATAGTTTTCTGACCACCGGGATAACCACTGTGACTTACATATTGTTTGTCGGTCAGCTTCTTTCCTGTCATCCTTATTTTTTCAGCATTGATAACAATTACATTGTCTCCGCAATCAACATGCGGAGTGTAACCGGGCTTATGCTTTCCCCTTAACAGAAAAGCCACCCTCGAAGCAAGTCTTCCCAGAATTTCATCTTTTGCATCTACTACTACCCACTCTTTCGTGACTGTAGCTTTTTTTGCCGAAACCGTTTTGTAACTTAATGTATTCACCTTAATAACTGTTTTTTTATATCTTCAAATTCTTCTCTTTCAGTACCCCCTGAAAAATATGGACTGCAAAAGTACAATTATTTTTTTTAAAACAATAATATTCCCTAAAAAAATATAAATCAAGGCGATAATATATTTACTTTGCCTTTATATCTGAAAACACCGGCAGGCATGCGTGTCAACTTAAGACCCTCTCTCCACTTCCGGTCCGGAAGTGCTTATCGGGAAAATTGTAATAATAACAATCGAAACATCCTGGCTTTGACATTGTATTTTATTCCGGAAAAA
>CAYRTD010000131.1:0-10950 GCA_964426915.1 uncultured Bacteroidaceae bacterium
GCGAAAATTACAAGGTGTTAATTATCAAGGAGATAATTAAACTTGTCATCAGTAGTTAAAAGCAAACTCATGATTTTTTATCCCAATTCCAAATAATTCAAAAGGTGGCCGGATTCTCATTAATTTTGCATCCATTAATAGTTAAAAACTCACTAAAATCAGTGTGACTATATCAAATGCCCCCCAACAAAGCGCCTCACCAATGAAATGAAACTCACCAACGAAATAACTCACCAACAAAGTGACTCACTAGCAAATTGACTCACCAACAAAGCACCTCACTAACGAAGTGACTCACCAACAAAGTGACTCACCAACAAAGTGCCTCACCAACAAAGTGCCTCACTTCCCTTCCCCTTCTCACCAAATAATACTACCTTAGACCTAAATTAAATCCTTATGTTAAGTCTGAATGATGCCCAAAAGCTGGTTGAAGAAAAACTGGAAAAACTAACCTTCCCTGAAGAACCATCAGATCTCTACGATCCTGTTCGTTATATACTATCTATTGGAGGAAAGAGATTACGTCCTGCACTGGTTCTTCTGGCAGCAAATGTTTTTAGTGATGATACAGGTGATGCGCTTGATCCTGCTGTTGCAGTAGAAATATTCCATAATTTCACATTACTCCACGATGATCTGATGGACAAATCAAAGATCAGAAGGGGAAAAGAAACAGTGCATGAAAAGTGGGATTCCAATATTGCAATCCTGTCGGGCGATGCCATGTCGTTTATTTCCGGCAGCTATGTCTCAAAAGTAAATCCGGAAATCCTTCCAAAGATTCTTGAAGCTTTTAACCGGACTGCTGTAGAAGTATGCGAGGGTCAGATGCTCGATATGTCATTTGAAAAAAAAGATGGAGTAAGTGTTCCTGATTATCTAAAAATGATCGCTTTGAAAACATCTGTACTTATTGCTGCAAGCCTTGAGATAGGGGCATATTGCGGAGGGGCTTCGGAAATCCAGGCCGGGGAATTATATGAATTCGGGAAATACCTGGGAATAGCATTCCAGCTTCAGGATGACTATCTGGATACCTACGGCGACACCTTGACCCTCGGAAAAAAAGTCGGGAATGACATCCTCAGCAATAAAAAAACCTTTCTGATGATCTCGGCAATGGAACAAGCCGGGGAGGATGATCTGCAAAAGCTGAACAAATGGCTTTCAGAAAAGAATTTTGATCCCGAAGAAAAGATCCGGGAGGTAAAAGGCATTTTTGACAAATATGATATCGAAAGTCTGACAAAAGCAAAAATCCTCGAATACTTTAACTCCGCCATGGCTAAGCTGGAGAAAATGGATGTTGATGCTGAAAGGAAGATGGTCCTGAAAAAGCTTGCAGGAGATTTAATGGAAAGAAAAAGCTAGGCTGATAAACCAGTATATCAGCCTTCAATTATCTTTTCTTCCTGTCCATATCTCTCAGCAATCTTCAGCAATCTTTCGTACAGGCTCCGGCTCTGGTAATACTGATCTTCAAATCTTCTTTTGAACCTTGACCCGAGATTCTGGTAATACTCAATATCCTGCATAAGGATACCGGCATACTCAAGCAATATTGCATTTCCTTTTTCCATTTCACCCGCTTCATAGTAGGTTTCAATAATACCGGCATATTCCACTTCATTTCCCGCACCATCGGGATAAACAAGTCCCGATATAAAATAATCATAAGGAAGTCTTGAATCGGGGGCCAGCTCCATGCACCGGTCCAGGACTTCAATAGTCCTGAGGGTATCCCCGCGCTGCAGCCACTCCCTGGCCAGACGCAGATAATTATTCCTGAAACGGATCACTGAAAATGTTCTGCGATTATAATAATCAAGATAAACATCCTCTTCCTCCATTCTGCCCCAGGTGAATTTATTCATCAGGTTTTCATGTAATATTTCCGGATCTACACTACCATAGTTGAAAAAGTTTCTTCCGGGAGTTGATACCGGAATAAGCCTGTAAGCTAATCCTTCTTTGCGGAAGAATTCTTCCAGATTCAGCGCACCATCATTTCCTCCGGTAACAAAATACAGCGGTCTCTCCCAGTCAAAAGCCGATAGTATATCAAGTTCAACAAGGTGACTCCTGTTCATTTGCCCTGCCGGAACGCTCCATTCCAGAGGCGATTCTATCCTACCAACATTTTCGGGACTTACAATACCGACATCCACTATCTTTGCACTGTCAACAGGAAGAATCAGTTTGTTCGACGGGATTACCGTTACTTCATCTCCCCGTACTGTCGTCTGAACAAAAAGATTATTCCTTATATTGATGCCCTGCATAATGGTATTCAACCGGATTTTCCGGTTTGAAGGGTCTTCGAGTATGTAAAAAGATGTATTCCTGTTTTCGCTGTAATGAACAGGGTCGAGACGAAGAGGGATAATATCAGATTCATAATACTTCGTTCTTAACTGTTTTATATTCCATTCAGAATTGATCAGCATAAGGTTTATCACTCTTACGTCTGTTCTTATTCCTTCAACTTCCTGAACATACCACAAGGGGTAGGTATCATTATCCCCATTAGTAAATATGATGGCATCTTTCTCACAGGAATTAAGATAATTACGGGCAATATCGCGGGCTGTATAACGACCGGAACGGTCATGGTCATCTGCATTTTCTTTAGCCATAATACCGGGTACAAAAATAAGGCAGGCCAGCACAACCAGGCTTGCCGTAATATTTTTCCTGCGGTATTTTCGCAAGGAGTCGAAAACAGCCAGCACCCCGAGACCAATCCAAATAGTAAAAGCATAAAAGGAACCGGCGTAGGCATAATCTCTTTCCCTGGGCTGATAGGGAGTCTGATTCAGGTAAATAACAATAGCAATTCCGGTAAAGAAGAAAAGGAACATTACGACCCAAAAATTTTTGTAATCACGTGAAAGCTGAAACAGGAAACCCATAATACCCAGAATGAGTGGTAATAGAAAATAACGGTTCCGGGAAGGCATGTTCTTAAATTTATCCGGCAGAAGATCCTGATCGCCCAGCCTGAATTCATCCAGAAATTTTATGCCGCTTATCCAGTTTCCGTCTACCAGGCTGCCATGACTCTGGTTGTCATTTTGTCTTCCTGCAAAATTCCACATGAAATATCTGAAATACATATGGCCCAACTGATAAGAAACAAAGAATTTCAGGTTATTCCCAAAATGCACCTTCTCCCCTTCCCTGACTCCCCCCCATTGCCGGTAGGCCTGGATATGTGAACCATCACGACTATACATCCTGGGCAGCAGTTTGACTCCTTCATCATATACAAGTTCGGGTTTACGAAAAGCAACCTTGTACCTGTTGTTTACCGTATCCTTAACATAAACCGGTTTTTCCTCTTTGATCACAGCGTAACCCCGCCCGTCCCTTTTAATCTCGTCGGTGAAATAATGACCGGCAAACAAGGGTCTGTCACCATATTGTTCCCGGTTAAGGTAAGAAAGCAGGGAAAAAACATTTTCAGGATTATTCATATCCATCGGTGGATTGGCCAGAGAGCGTATAACGATCATTCCATAGGAAGAATAGCCGATAAGTATAACTGCAAGTCCGGTAAGGATGGAATTCCACATTACATTGCCCTTTTTATGAGTATACCAAATACCCAGGGGAATGCCTGCAAGAATGATAAGGCTGTAAACTATTACACCGGTGTTGAATCCCGTTTTCAGCCCATTCACAAAAAGCAGTTCGAATTTAGTTGCCATAAGAACCAGACCCTGTATAATACCATACATAATGACAGCCAGAATAAGGATAGAAATAAGAACAGCCCGGGTAACTCCCCGTGTGGAAATTTCATATCTTTTGAAATAATAGACCAGGACGATTGCAGGAATGGCGAGCAGATTTAAAAGATGAACACCAATGGAAAGGCCCATGAGGAAGGCTATCAGAATCAACCACCGGTCGGCATACTTCTGGTCGGCAATATTTTCCCACTTCAGAATGGCCCAGAAAACCACAGCAGTAAATAGTGATGAGGTAGCATAAACCTCACCCTCGACAGCAGAAAACCAGAAGGTATCGGAAAATGCATAGGCGAGTGCACCTGTAAGTCCGCTTCCGATAATCAGAATAAGATTTTCAGTACTCAGTTCCTTATCTTCCGGAAAAAATTTCCTTGCAAGATGCGTAATGGTCCAGAATAAGAAAATTATAGTAAATGCACTTGCCAGAGCCGACATCAGGTTCACCATATAGGCAACATTTTCAGGACCGGAAGCAAAGAGAGAAAAAAAACGGCCCATCATAAGAAAAAGAGGAGCTCCCGGTGGATGGCCAACAAGAAGCTTATAGGAGCAGGCTATGAACTCACCGCAATCCCACCAGCTTACGGTTGGTTCGAGAGTCAAAATGTAAGTAAGAAGTGCGATAGAAAAAACTATCCATCCAAAGACAATATTCCAGCGTCTGAAATTATTCATGATTCAAGCGTTTAAGGGACCGAAAATAATACTTTTTGGGGAAATGGGGAAGAATAGTTGTGCAGTTTTGCAGTTTTGCAGTTATGCAGTTATACAGTTATGCAGTTGGGCATTTGGGCATTTGGGAAGTTGGATTTTGGTTCGGCAGGAAGCTTTTGCTGCGCCCGGGGGTTTTGCCCCTGAATCCCTAACCTGGACGGGATAGAAACAAACAAATTTTTGAAGTTGGCAGCTTGGCAACTTTTGTGGGCAAATGACATATACTCAGGGGGCTAGAAATAAACTCCAAAAGATTTCTGAGCGAAGCGAAGAACCCTTACGTCCAGTATTTCAACTGCATAACTGCATAACTGCATAACTTTTTCTTACCATTCCTTTCCTTATCTTTGCATTAAAAGAAAGATCATGGCAGAAAACGACTGGAAAAAGCGGCTGGGAACAGTGTATTCGACCGATCCCGGGTTCAATTATGAACACGAAGGTGAAAAAGAAGATGAAACTCCTGATCCTTCCAGGCAAAATCTAAGGATAAGCCTGGACAAAAAAAAGCGAAAAGGAAAGACCGTTAGCCTGATTACCGGTTATCAGGGAAAACAGGAAGATCTGGATGAGCTGGCAACCCTTTTGAAAAAGAAATGCGGAACCGGGGGCAGTGCTAAGGATGGGGAGATCATTATTCAGGGCGATTTCAGACAGCGCTTAAAAGAAATCCTTGAAAAAGAAGGATATAAAGTAAAAATTATCTAATGAAAAAATCTCCTGAATCTCAGAAATATTTTTCTTTGCGACATCTTATGCCCGGGATCTCTTAATATTTACAAACTATCATTATAGTCTAAATTCCCACAAATAAAATAACCAAATCCTATCACAATTGTTATGAAACAACAGAGCAGCAATGAATGATAATGAAAAACAGGGCTTTTAAAAAATTCCATATACTCTCTTCCTCAATTCACCGGGTTTTCACAGCGACTATAGTTTTACTAATTATAAGCGTTTTTGATATTGGAGCACAGTTTTACGAATATGGTCAATCACCTCCCTCGCTGGAATGGAAAAAAATTGAGAGCGAACATTTTACCCTGATTTACCCTCAGGAAATACGGGATGATGCTGCGAAAGTACTTCTCATTCTCGAAAAGAATTATTCCCGGAACAGTCGGCAGCTGGAAAACAATCCCGAAAAAGTACCGGTGATTTTACACAATCATACGGTACGCTCCAATGGCTTTGTAGTGTGGGCACCCAAACGCATGGAATTTTTCATGCATCCCGATGTTGATCCTATATCTCAGGACTGGCTTACTCACCTTTCCCTTCACGAGTTCAGGCATGTGGTTCAGGTAGACAAAATGAATCAGGGAATCACTAAAATATTGACTAACGTTCTGGGGGAACAGGGAATTGGACCCGCAGCCGCCATGGCTCCTTTCTGGTTTTATGAAGGAGACGCAATTTATGCAGAGACCAGCTTAAGCAATAGTGGACGGGGGCGGTCACCACGTTTCGAAATGAGGCTTAAGGCGCATTTACTGGAAGATGAAAAAACCTGGTCGTTCAGTAAATCTTACCTGGGATCCTATAAAAACTATGTTCCTGATTATTATCAGTTCGGCTACCAGATGGTAAGCTATGCGAGAAAGGAATACGGTGAGGACTTCTGGACCGGGGCACTTAATTTTACCGGAAGAAATATTTTCCTTATCGATCCTATGGCCATCTATCTTAAACGTCAAACCGGGAAAGCAAAAAAAGGCCTATATGACAGGACCATGGATCATATAAAAAAACATTGGGAAGAGCAAAGGGAAAAAAGAGAAGTGATTAACTATGATCCGGTAAATAAGCAAAGAAAGCTCTATACCTCTTACAATTTTCCACAGATTACAGAAGATAAATCCATTATTGCCATAAAAAGCAGCCTCGATATTCTCGACAGATTTGTAAACATTGACTCAACAGGCAGAGAGGAATTGCTTCATGTTCCGGGCCGGCTTTACTCGGGCAGGATATCCTATTCAAAAGGCCGCATTCTCTGGGATGAATACATCCCGGATGTGCGATGGACGAATAAAAGCTTTTCCATTTTAAAAGAATACAATATCAAAACAGGAAAAGTCAGACGTTTATCGCATAAAAGCCGTTACTCCTCACCCGCATATTCTCCATCAGGTGATACTATTCTGACCATAGAGACCTCTCTTTCGAACGAATATAAGCTGGTTTTTCTTTCAGCAGCAGATGGAAGTGAACTGTCAAAAATCTCTTCCCCCGAAAACATTCAGATTTTGGATCCTTCCTGGATCCAGGGTAGTGACAGGATCGTGATGACCGGCATTGATGAGCAGGGAAAGCTCTTGCTTATGTATGACCGGGGCAGAAATAGCTGGCAGGAATTATTCAGAACATCAGAGGTCAATATATCTCATCCCGTATCAGCAGGAGATTATATTGTTTTCAACGGAAGTTTTAATGGTCTGGACAACATTTTCGCTTATCACACCAGAAATGAAAAAATGTATGTCCTGACAAAATCACAATTCGGATCCTTTCAGCCGGATGTCTCCGAAGACCTTTCTTTACTGGCTTTTGCAGATTACGGAGCTAATGGCTATAATGTAATACTTTTACCCTTTAATGAGAACATTTTCCAGGATTTTGAGTCGAAACCCGTTACAGAGCAATCATTTTTCAACTATGGCGACAATACTTTCAGTCAGGAAGCTTTGACAGATACCCGGGACATTGAAGTTTCCGCTGAAGAAAAATACAGGGGACCCGGGAGACTCTTCAATTTTCACAGCTGGTCACCTTTTTATTTCGACTATACTGATCCTGACCTGGAGAACCCGTCCATAAATCCGGGAATTACCCTGCTTTCCCAAAACCTCTTGAGTACCGCCGTAACCAGTATTGGCTATGAATATTCCGGGGGAGACCATTTCCTTCACACTAAATTCACTTATAAAGGATGGCTGCCTGTTCTGGATATATCACATAGCTATGGAGGCCCTCCCACTGTTGTCCAATATGAAGATTTTTCACAGCCGGAAAAGGTAATGACGGCCTCAAGCCTGAGTATTTATAGTTACATTCCTCTTTCATTTTATCACGGCAAATGGATCAGCGGCTTACAGCCCTCTCTGAGATACAGATATTCCAACGACTATTTCTATTACAGGGATGAAGAAAGCTATCTGAAAGGAATCAGCTACACAGAGCCGAGGCTTTATTTGTACAGTTATCAGCGCAGGGCTTACCGCGATCTGCAACCCCGGTTCGGACTTATCATGGATCTAAAATCTATTGCAGCTCCTTTTGAAGACGAACAAAGAGGGGCTAATCATTCTCTGAAAACAAGCCTGTATTTTCCGGGAATTATAAGAGGACAAGGCCTGAAATTAAAAGCCGAATGGCAGAGACAAAAACCCGAACGATATCTTTTTGGTAATCTTCTAAACTTTGCCAGGGGATATGAGCCGTTGACCGCGACAGATTTGACGAAATACAGTCTTGATTACCTGTTTCCTCTGGCCTATCCGGATCTGACACTTGATGGGATCTTTTACCTGAAACGAATAAGGGGAAATCTCTTTGCAGATTACGTGTACGGAAGAGATATGCGAATACCGGCAGAAGAAGGAATAAAGCTGGAAACCGGGGATTATACTTCGGCAGGAATAGAGCTGAATTTTGACTATCATTTGCTTCGCCTGATGATTCCATTTTCGACAGGAGTAAGGGCAAGTTATCTGGAAAATACTGGTGAATATAGCTTTGAATTCTTGTTTAATATTAATTTAAACAGGTTCTGAAAAGAAAAACCAGTTTAGTTCTACTTTGACAGATTCAGACTTTAACGAGATTTTTATCCTTTTTACCACGACTCCTAAGCGGGAGTCGTATGGTGGGTATTGGACTGGTCATTAATTTGTTATGATTACATAAACATTCCGTAAAATTTTTTGTAATCAAATTTAATCTGTCAAAGCTGAGCTAATTTTTTGATTTTTTTTAAACTTACCCGCAAGTTTACACCGGTTTTTGTGTCGAATGAATAAAACGTCTTTAATCTGGTAATTATCCGGTTAAGCCAGTGTATATAATTTCTGAAACAGATGCAGGTAAACCCGGCTACCCGGTATGACAGGCATTAAAGTTGTTTTAGATAAAACACAAAAGTTATAACAGCAGAAAATAATACATGACAGACAAGCAGTTAATAGATGGTATTCTGAACGGAGATCAGGCTTCTTTTAAAGAGATGGTCGATAAATATCAGTCCCTGGTATTAAACAGCTGTAATAGTTTCCTTCATAACCGGGCAGACGCTGAGGATGTAACCCAGGAAGTATTTATTGAAGCATTTTTGTCTGTTTCAAAATTCAGGGGAAAGTCAGGCCTCTCTACCTGGCTTTACCGGATATCAGTAAATAAATCATTGAATTATATAAGGGACAATAAGAAAAGAAAGATCATTAGCAGTATCATGAATGTTTTTCAGGATGATGAAAAAAAAGAACTTCAGTTAGAAGACCCGGAGGCACAATACATTGAAGCTAAAGAAACGGAAAATGAAAAAATAGAGCTTTTGCATAAAAGCATCGAATCACTTCCTGAAAATCAAAAAATTGCGTTTACTCTGCACAATTTTGAAAACCTGTCCTACAAGCAAATATCAGAGATCATGGAACTCTCCCTTCCATCGGTTGAAGGTCTTATACACCGGGGGAAGCGTAATGTGCAAAAAAAAATACTGAAGTATTATCAAAAAAAACAGGGCTAAGCCAAAAGTTTTTGGCAGAGGTCGTGTCTAACTACTAAAGACTTATAAAATGAATTGTGAAGAGATAAGAAAAAACATGCCACAGTATACTTCCGGAGATTTGAATTCCGAAGTATATACCCGGATAAAATCCCATCTGGAGGTATGTCCGGATTGTTCTCTCCTTCTCCATGAGATGGAATCCACCATGGAACTTATTAAGCGGAAAAAGAAACAGGAACCGAATCCTTTCCTTTATACCCGTATAAAAGAAAAACTTTCTGAGCAGGAGCTTCACAATGCTCCGGCAAGGATTCCTGCGTACAAGAAAGCACTTCAGCCCATTATGATCTCTTTGCTTTTAACCGGCGCCCTTTTTTCCGGGATCAGAATTGGAAATACTGTGCTCAGAACACAGGAAAATACAGTGACCTACAGTCAGGATACCGAATATTTTGTTAACGATATGGCACAGGAACCCCTTGAAGTATTCTTATTGAGTGATCCTGCTCAAACAAATAAATAATGATGAAAAGAAAACACTTTATATGGATAATAGGATTGCTCACGGTCATCAATCTTTCGGCCATTGGAACGATTATTTATCACATAAAAACAGAGGATAAGGCAGAGGTTGAACAAACCTATCAGCAGCCAAATGATTCCAGAAGGCCCCAGGATCGTTTGGGAAGGTTTTTCCGGGAAGAGTTGGAATTAAGCATGGAGCAGCACCAGCAATTCAGGAGCCTAAGAAGAGATTTCCATATACAGGCCAATGAACTGACGTTTGAAATGCAGATAAAGAGAAAAGAGATGATTACGGAGTTAGCCAAAGAAAAACCGGATATCCCCATGTTAAAAGACATTGCACGTAACATTGGGGACATGCACACGGAACTTAAAGAATTAACCATTGAATATTACCTGGGGATGAAAGAGATTTGCACCCCTGAGCAGGAAGAGAAGTTATATAAGCTCTTTGAAGTGATAATTAACCGGGATGGAAGCATGCCTATGCCGGGGAGATCAGGAAGACCCGGGAATACACGATAAATTTTCTCAAAATCAGTTAATCATAATTACTAATTTTTATTAATAAACAGAAATAAAATGAAACAGTTAAAGTTTAAGATCATTGGAATGCTATTTATAGCAACACTTCTGGGTTTAAATTCAAATCTTTTTGCCCAGAGAGGATATGGCTACCAGGCCGGAAACAGAACTCAACAATTTAATAATCAGGAACGGGGGAATTTTTGTAATGCTATTCCAGACCTCACGGAAGATCAGCAAAAAAGTTTACAGGATTTCAGAACTGCGCATTTGAAGGAAATGCAGGAGGGACGCAACAAACTTGCAGAAAAAAGAGCCCGTTTACAAACACTTCGCACATCAGATAATACGGACATGAGTGCGATTAATAAAACCATAGATGAGATGAGTGCGATACGGGCGGAAATGCAGAAAGAGCGGGAAAATCATTTCCAGGATGTTCGCAGCATCCTTACCGAAGAGCAAAGAGTGCATTTTGATTCCCGGAGAGGAAGAGGCGCAGGCTATGGAAAAGCTTATGGCAGAGGCCAGGGAAGAGGATTTGGCAGAGGCGGATGTGTCAGATATTAAAGGGATTAGTGAGGGTGTCTAAAGAAATTTTTAATTTTGGGTTACTTACAAATTGAAAGCACCCATCCGTTTGCCCCACCCAAACCCTGGGGGAGGGTTGGGTGGGGCAGAAAGGAGGAGTGCTTT
>CAYRTD010000132.1:0-10928 GCA_964426915.1 uncultured Bacteroidaceae bacterium
AGTCCGGGACTCGATCCGGGTTCATTCCTGTATAAATGGTCAAAAACCTACAGGTCCGGATCTGCCTCCATGTTAACGAGGTATGCATTCACCGAATCAGGTGCCTCAGCAGTGTTAAAACCTGCAAGCCCGATCATCCTCAATTCCGGGGCAGGAAAAACTGGCATGTGGATATGGGGAGAAATGAGTTACAATGATATTTTCCTGGGATTTGATAATGATATCCACGTGCTTCTCACCAATATTGACTTTGCAGGCTGGAAATACTGCACAGCTGAACTTCCGGATGATGCGGGTGAACTGAGCTTTATTAAAATTCAAAATACAGAACCAGGAAAAATGAATGGTGATCTGTATTTTGACGCTATAAGTCAGCCGGATAATACAGGTCTGACAGATTTCACTTCCTCTGATCTGAAAGTATATCCAAATCCGGTAAGAGGTAGTGTGCTGACTATTGATGGATTAGAAAAAAGTGAAACCAGGTATTATATCTATGATCTGAAAGGAGTTTTAATTCAGGAGGGTACATTATTCCCAGGTGAAAAAACGATAAAGCTCAGAAATGAAGTATCAGCTCAAACGGGATTCATCCTTAAGATCAGACAGGAAAAAAACGATTTCAGTATTTTGATGAAAAATCTGGAATAATTGAAACTAAAAAACCATTTAAAAACTTATAAATGAACAAGGTATTATTATTATTCGTCTTACTCTTCTCCAGTACCTTATTATATGGTCAGGAGAGAACGGTTACAGGTACAGTGACAGATGCTGACGGAGAACCCTTAATAGGAGCCAGTATAGTGGCAATAACACCTCCGGATTTACGACCAATCGGGACAATTGCCGATATAAACGGAAAATTCACTATCTCCATTCCCGGATCTGTCACCCATCTCAGGATTTCCTATGTTGGGTATGAAGAAAAAGAGATTGAAGTAAGTGGTAAAGACCAGGTTGAAGTGGTACTGGAACAATCGGCTACCGTACTTGAAGATGTTGTGATCACTGCACTTGGTATCAAAAAGGAAAAGAAGGCTCTCGGGTATGCCTTTTCTGATGTGGAAGGGGAAGAATTAACCACAAACCGGGACGTAAACTTTATTAACTCCATCAGCAATAAGGTAGCCGGGGTAAATATTTCACAAACAGCGGGAGGAGCAGGTACCTCTTCAAGGATCATTATCAGAGGGATAAAATCTCTTTCCACGGAAAGTCAACCCCTGATTGTTATTGATGGTGTACCCCTCGATAATTCCGCAGACGGGGCTTCATGGCTTGGCGGACTGGATTATGGCAGCAGCCTCATGGGAATTTCACCCGATGATATTGAAACCATGTCGGTTCTCAAGGGACCCAATGCTGCGGCTCTTTACGGCTCACGGGCATCAGCCGGAGTCATTCTGATAACCACCAAAAGAGGCTCAGAAAGGGATCAGTTGAAAGTTACTGTAAATTCAAATTTTATGCTTGAAAGGGCATATATAGTGGCTAAATATCAAAATGAATACGGAGCCGGATTTGGTGGTACAATCCAGAAACAGCCGCTTACAGACGATCAGCAGGAGCGGCACGGTCGCGACTCTGCCTATTACTATCATTCCACTGGAAGCTGGGGACCCAAAATGGACGGCACAACAGAAATACTCAACTGGAATGATGAGTTTACCTTTCTTACTCCTCAGCCCGATAATGTTAAAAAATATTTCCAGAAAGGTTATACCCTTACCAATACCATAGCAATTGAAGATGGAAATGAAAAAACCAACTGGAGGTTTTCTACCTCTACAATTAATAATAAAGGTTTAAAACCTAATAGTAATTATGACAGGAAAACAGTGAATTTTAATATTAACACCCACCTGAATAAATTTGCAACTTTCAGCTTCAAAGGAAATTATATCCGGGAAGATGCATTTAACCGGGTGGGGCAGGGTGATTCCAGAACCGGAGCAAGAACCTTTATCTGGATGCCAAGGAGTATCGACACGGAAACGCTAAGAGAAGATTATAAAAATGAAAATGGTTTTGAGCAGAACTGGTACTATGCCAGCGACTGGCATACGAACCCTTTTTGGGAAGCCTTTGAGAATTATAACAATGACAATAAAGACCAGTTCATAGGCTTTGCCAAAATGGACTTTAAATTTACACCGTGGCTTTCAGGATATCTAAGGAGTAGTATGGACACCTACGGATCAAAGCGTTATCTCAGAATATCGAACAACGCTTTGCGGGCCAATGGAGAAGGTTCATTTACAGAACGATGGGTTAATTACCGTTCACTCAACCATGATTTTCTTCTCACTGCTGAAAAATCCCTTAGTTCCGATATAGATGTCAATGTAAACCTGGGAGGTAACTATTACGATTATTTCGTGGATTATCAGTCATCTACCATCAATGGACTGGCAGTTCCCGATTTCTTCTCCCTTAACAATGCCAAATATCCTGCGGAAACAAATGTCGGGTCTACCAAACGGGAAAAACGGATCCATTCCCTCTACGGGTCAGCCCAATTCAATTATAAAACCTGGTATTATCTGGAATTGACAGCAAGAAATGACTGGTCCTCTACCCTTCCGCTGAATAATAACTCGTATTTCTACCCTTCACTAAACACAAGTTTTGTTTTCAGTGATGCTTTCAACATGGATACCAAGGTTTTATCATTTGGAAAATTGAGATTTTCCTATGCCTTCGTAGGTAATGACACTCAGCCCTATCAGCTTTACAATGAATTTATTAATCAGCAATATGGAGAAGTTCCTGCCATATACCTTGATAATGATGGCAAAAACCCGAATCTTAAACCGGAAAGTACAGGTTCCTGGGAAATAGGAACAGATTTGAGGTTTTTCCAGAACCGGCTGGGCATTGATGTGACATATTACGATGAAGTAAACTACGATCAGATCGTTACTGCTGAAATATCCAAATCCTCCGGATTCAGAAATATAATTACCAATGGCGGGAAAATATCCAATAAAGGTATTGAAATACAAATGAACCTGAGTCCTGTGAGAACAAACAATGTTAACTGGGATATAAACCTGAACTATGCGAAAAACAGAAATACGGTAATTTCTCTTGCTCAGGGACTTTCTCAGCTAACCATCACAAATGAAAGTCAGATCGATATTGTGGCTATTCCGGGAAGACCTTTCGGGGAAATTGTAGGAACAGGGATTCAAAGGTATTATAAAACTGATGGAGAAGGCAATATAATTGACGATCCGAATAATGGCAAACCACTCGTTGATGATAATGGGTTGCTGGTAATGAAAGAACGGGGAGTGATTGGAAATATAACACCAGACTGGACAGGAGGTATAACAAATAGTCTGAGGTATAAAAATATCAGTTTATCCTTCTCAGTTGGCATTAAAATGGGCGGTGATATATTTTCCAAAACCAATAAATACGGTCTGGATAACGGGCAATTTGAAGAGACACTGGAAGGTCGTGATTCCTGGTATGCCGCAACTAATGATGAACGGCTCAAAGGACGGGAAGGTCTGTATAATGATGATGGTACTCCTATGCTGGATGAAAATGAAAAGCAGATGTTTGATCCGGAAGGATCGGATCACGTTGGATATTTAGTTGAAGGCGTAAATGCAGACGGCACCGAGAATCGTAGAGGTGTCGACCCACAGGTATTTTTTCACCAAAGAAAATGGGGCGGAATAGCTGAACTGGATGTTTATGACGGATCTTACGTTAAACTCAGGGATGCTACCTTGAACTATAAACTTCCACAAAGATGGTTTGAAAATAATTTTATCAGCCAGGCATCAGTGGCGCTTATCGGAAAAAACCTGTGGCTGATCTATAGTGGAGTTCCGAATATAGATCCTGAGTCCTCGTTTACTTCCAATAACAATGGTCTTGGACAGGAATACGCAGCAATGCCAACTACCAGATCTATAGGTTTTAATGTCAGAATAGTCTTTTAAACTGAAAAAACAGAGGAATGAATATCAAAAAAATAATATTAATAAGCTTAACAGGATTCATCCTGAGTTCCTGCACTGAAGAATTCGAGGAAATTAATACCAATCCAAATAATCCTGTAACCACAGATATTAATTATATCTTTAATTATGTGGTTAAAGAAGGAGCAGGTGAATACGGTATTGTTACTAACTATAATTATACTTATGTTCAGCGCTGGATAATGCAAACCGCAGCAGTATGGGGCAATTCCACCATGCCTCCATATACATTATTCGATCAGTACCGCATCCAGAACCTTTGGGAATACTATTATTCTAATCTATTAATGAATAATGAGGTGCTTATCAGAATGACAGATAATGTCCAGGATGTTAACAGACACCAGGTTGCCAGAATATGGAAGATATTTAATTTTCACAGGGTCACCGATCTATGGGGAGATGTACCCTACTCGGAAGCCTGGAAGTTACTTGAGGAGTATACAGAAGAAAACATCAAGCCTTCATACGATACTCAGGAAAGTATTTATGAAGATATACTGAATGTTCTTGGAGATGCTGCTTCCGGAATTGATAAAACCCGGGGATTTTACACCAACGACATGATCTATGACGGAGATCTGGATCTCTGGATAAAATTCGCCAATTCCCTCAGGCTCAGACTCGCGGTAAGAAGCGGAAACCAGCAGGTGATAAGCGAGATTATAACTGAAGACAATCTCATTTCTTCCAACGATGAGGCTGCAACTTTTAGATATATTGAATCGCAGGATTGGTGGAATCCATATTACGAAGTAAACATCGATTCCAAGAATCCCACTAACCCTGAACTTACGGGTACAACAACCCCAAAGATCAGTGAACTTATGATGCGTCAACTGAAAGAAACTGAGGATCCAAGATTAACGGTATACGCTCAGACGGTGGAAACGGATAACACCACGTACAGAGGTGTTCCCAATCTGATGAATGCTAATAGAAAAGAAAATCAGGCTATGGGAATGGGAGTAGCAAGCACTTCATATATAGGAAAATATTTCGTGTCCGATCCCGCTTTAACCAAACAACTTCTGAGTTATGCAGAAGTGTGTTTTCTAAGGGCTGAAGCAGCTTTTAGAGGATGGACCAGTGAGGACGCACAGCTCTGGTATGAAGAAGGACTAAGAAGTTCCCTGGAATATTATTCCGTTGAGGAGAGTGAAATAACTGACTTCATTGAAAATAAAGCCGCATTTGACAATAGCCTGGAACAGATAATTGTTCAAAAATGGGTGTCGCTGTATCTTAATGGCTGGGAAGCATTTGCAGAGTATAGAAGAACCGGTTACCCGCAATTAAAAAAATATGATCTGGAACTTGATGGTATCAAAATAATTAATTTCGACTGGGTAGATGTACCCAGAAGCTATGTGCCCGGAAGACTCCCCTATCCTGATGATGAAAACGATCTGAATCACAAGAATTTTCAGGAAGCAGTCGACAGAATGGGTGGCGATTCTTATTATCAACAGGTGTGGTGGGCGAAGAAGTTTGGAGATGTTGCGTATTAGGAGGCAAGAGGCTACACCAGCTTTCGCTGAAACTTAACTGATGAAAGATGAGAAGAATCCAAAAATTTTCACACATGAAGAAACACAAATAATCATAAATAATGATTTGATAATATTTGTGAATACTAAAAGTGTCTGGATCATAACCGAACCGCCAATTGGTGGTGAGTTCAGCGAAGCTAATGTTCGAGATTAAGGCCTGCTGCGTTCTTTAACAGGGCAGAATAGGGTTTGTAATTGTCATTTGTGTTCATTCGGCGTGAAATTTGTGTGAATTTGTGAAAACCATTGGCGCGAATTTGGGGATCAAAAAAGTACATAGTACTAAAAAAAACTTGTTTAAGAATTAATGAAAAACTTACTATACATTTTACTCAGCCTTTGCTTTCTTTCAATGAAGCTTGATGCACAGGTCGAGCCCAAACGGGAAATGCGGGCCACCTGGGTAGCTTCAGTGGCAAATATTGACTGGCCGAAATACACTCACAGAGGCAAACCGGAAGAACAAAAAGCGGAACTGATCAGGATGCTCGATCTTTATCAGACCATCCATCTGAATGCTATCTTTCTGCAGGTCCGTCCGGAATGTGATGCACTTTATAATTCCAGTTATGAACCCTGGTCCCGCTACCTCAGCTGGGCACAGGGAACAGATCCGGGATATGACCCGCTTGCCTTTGCAATAGAAGAAGCACATAATAGAGGAATAGAAGTGCATGCATGGGTGAATCCCTACCGAATAAATGCTTCCACAGCAGATGGAGGTGATTATTATGCTCCGGGGCATGTTTATCTCGAACATCCCGAATGGGCACTGGAATACCCCGATGGAAAGAAAATTCTGAATCCGGGAATTCCTGAAGTAATGTCTTATATCGGTCAAATTACGGAAGACATAAGCTCCAACTATAATGTAGATGGAATCCATTTTGATGATTATTTCTATTCTTATGGCGGAACCGATCCTTCACTCGATGCTGAAGAATACGAAATGTATGGCGGAGGACTGAGCCTGGGCGACTGGAGAAGACAAAATATCAACCGGATGATTGATACGGTTTATTCGGTTATTCAAAAAGTAAATCCCAATATCCGCTTTGGTGTTAGTCCTTTCGGGATTTACAGGAATGGCGTACCCCAGGGAATCTCAGGACTAGATGCTTACAGTACCATTTACTGTGACCCTATAGCCTGGCTTGAAGCCGGCAATGTTGATTACCTTACTCCCCAGCAATACTGGCCAACGGGAGGAAGTCAGGATTTTGAAACACTCACGGAATGGTGGTCAGATGAATGCTTTCAAAGGGGCAGGCATCACTATCCCGGACAGGGAACCTATAGGCTCTCCGACAAACCGGATGAAAAGAAAGCTTTACAAATAGATGAAGACCTCCATGAACTAAAGCATTACTTTGATATGCCATCCTCTAAGAAGAGTGCATCAGACAATCTGTCCAAACTGGAACAGGAATTATTAAAATCAACATCTGATCCGGTGGCCGACTGGACATTGAGTCAGATTGGTCTTCAGATCGACATTATTCGTTCTAACAGGGACCAAAACTCTCTGGGTAGCGTATTCTTCAGCGCTAAGGATTTTGACAGGGTCATCGGTCTGGCAGATTATGTTTCGCAGAATAAATATACACATCCTGCACTGATACCTGAAATGACCTGGAAACCGGGTAGTGTTCCCGGATCTCCCCAGAATTTAAGATCAGTGGAAATTGAAAATGAATATTATATTAGCTGGGATTTCCCGGCAGGACAAAATGACCGTTTTGCCATATATACCACAACAAAAATCACTGATCCCGGTCAAATCATCCACGACCCGGTTAACCTGAAAGAGATTACCTTCCAGAACTATTTTCCTCTTAAGGATCTGGATTTCTCGAATGGGTCAAACATTGTTGTAACTGCAATTACTCCTACAGGAAAAGAAAGTGCTCCCTCTTCCCTGTTTGAACTGGATATTGAATTTCCACTCATTGAAGAATTATTACCCATTTACGGAGACACAGTCTCAATAAGAGATCTGCTTTCCTGGCGATCCGACACCTCCGGAGCAGTGTTTAATGTTCATGTTTCAGGGAACAGCCTTTTCAGCAATCTCGTCTATGACTCCCCCTGGATAGCTGATAGCCAGGTAAACATAGAAAACCTTTCCCTGGAAGGAGAAACCGGATATTTCTGGAGAGTGAAAGCTAGAACCGATATTGAAGGGCCCTATTCAGAGACGATGAAAATTATTACCGGATTTCCGCAAAAACCCATATTGAACTCACCGGAAAACCTTGCGCAAAATATATCCACCCAACCCACTGTTAAATGGTCTGCATCGTCTGTGACCGATTCTGTAAAAGTGATGATATCACAATCGGCTTCTTTCGACCCGATACTTTTTGAAGAAATGCTTCCTGCCGGGCCAGGCCAAGGCAAACTTTCCACCGAACTGGATAAGGATACATGGTATTATTTAAAAATCATGGGAGTTAATGAATACGGATACAGCAATTTTACCGATTTCAGAACCTTCCGGACAACCCTGGGGGAAATTCCGGATGTGAGGGCTATTGAGCCGGAAGACGGAGCAACTGCGGCCTCCGATGATTATTTCAGATGGGAAACCCTGGCAACAACCGGTAACATAAGCTATATACTGGAAGTAGCCTTGGACCGGGAATTTAACAGTATAATGTCGGCCAGCGGATGGATAACAGATGAAGAGATCCGTATAGACAGGATGAACCTTGAAGGTGACCGCAGCTATTTCTGGAGAGTAAAGGCAAAAAGCGAATTCGGAGAAAGTGAATATACCAATACCCTAATGTTCTATGCCGGTTATCCTGCCCGCCCCCGAATTACTTCGCCTGCCCAGCTATCTGAAAATAATGATGTAAGAGCGGTAATCGAATGGACAGCAGACAATATCACGGATTCGGTCCTTGTCGAATTCTCCCGTTCATCGGAGTTCGAAACCCTGGAGTATTCCGAAAAATTTACTGTATCCGCAAGCCCGGCTCAAATCAATCATTCATTACAGGAATTTACCTGGTATTTTGCTCGCATTCGTGCGGAAAATGAATACGGATACAGCATCTATAGTGCGAATAAATACTTCCAAACCGGAGAGAGCAATACCATAACAGAAGTTGAGGATAAACTCATAGATGCAACTCTTTATCCTAATCCATTTAAGGAAGGAGACCTTATACTGAAGTTCAGAAATCATAAACCCCTTATTCTCTATATTGACATTTTCGACCTTACGGGCAGGGAAATTGGCAGGATGGAAGGCACTAAATTCCCTGAAGGAGAACATCATGTCAGGATTGAAAATTTTACAAAAAACATGAAACCCGGCTATTACTTTTTCAAAATAAAGACAGGAAAGAACATAAAAACCCTCAAACTAATAAAATTGGATAAATAATTACGGTATTCCTTCATTAGGAACTTAATTTAAAATAGTTTTACGCTTTTTTTAAAGGATATGATTTTAATCGCAGACGGAGGATCGACAAAAACCGAATGGAGACTGATTAACGACTCAGAAACTTCATCTTATAGTTGTGCAGGGATTAACCCGTTCTTCAATTCTAAAAAACAAATTATTGATGAAATTAAAACATTAAACCTGACTGAGCAGAAAGATTCAATAAAGGAGGTTTATTTTTACGGGGCCGGACTTACCAAAGGCAAAGCTCAGGAGGATCTGGAAGATGCATTCAGATCGGTTTTCAGAAACAGCAGGATATACCTGAACGATGACCTTACAGCAGCCGGCAGGGCTCTTTTTGCCGAGGGTTCGGGGATAGCATGCATACTTGGTACAGGGTCTAATTCATGCTTATACATTAACGGCAAACTTAAAGATAAAGTTCCTGCATTAGGTTATATACTGGGTGATGAAGGTAGCGGAGCAGATATTGGGAAACGGTTTTTGAATGATCTGCTAAAAAGGAAGCTGTCGAAGGATTTATCGAAGGATTTGATTAATAATGAAGGACTTGAAATGAATAAAGTTCTGGACAGAGTATACCGGGAAAGGCTGCCCAATCGTTTTCTCGCCTCTATGACAAAACAGGTGAAAAAAAACCTGCATCATCCCGAAATCCGACAGATCGTATTGGATTCCTTCAATTCATTTATCGAAAAAAACATTTTGGGATATAGCGATTATCGGGAAATGGAAATAGGTTTTGTGGGTTCTGTGGCCTGGCATTTCAAGGATGAATTAGAAGAAGTTCTTACTGGTCATAATTTGCGTTTTAAAAAGATAATTAAACAACCCGTTGAAGATCTTGTCATATATCACAGAAATCTTATAAATAATATTAACAATCAGAAGATGACCTGAATTTTCACATGCCCGGAGGTAAATCAGGACTGAGTGCTGCCAGTGGAAAATAAATGTAATGCCTTTTCATCTGGCAGAATAAAAAATGCAATTAAATGTTTCCTGAAAGAATATTTTGACTGCATGGAGAACAGGAATAGTGTATAAAAGAAAAATATCGTTATAATAAAATGACCATGATTAATCTTACTGAATCCTCGTCCAGATATGACAACCTTGAGAACATGAGTGTCAAGGAATTGCTGGATAACATCAATAAAGAAGACAGCACTGTTCATGTTGCGGTAAATCAAATCATACCCGACATTGAGCGAGTGGTCGAAACCATTGTCCCACGGATAATGAAAGGAGGCCGGTTATTTTATGTGGGGGCTGGAACGAGCGGCAGACTAGGCATTGTCGATGCCTCAGAAATACCCCCTACTTATGGTGTGCCCGATGATATTGTCATAGGAATAATTGCAGGCGGAGACAGAGCAATACGAAAAGCTGTGGAATCAGCAGAAGATGACATCAACGGGGGATGGAAGGACCTCTCCCCTTTCAATCCAACGGAAAAAGATTCAGTGATCGGCATAGCCGCTTCCGGGAGAACCCCTTATGTTATAGGCGCGGTGCAGGATGGAAGAAAAGCCGGTTTATTCACTTCATGCATTACCTGTAATCCCAATACCCTTCTCGCACAATCTGTAGATGTTCCATTGGAGGCCATCGTGGGTCCTGAATTCGTAACCGGAAGCACACGGATGAAAGCCGGAACTGCCCAGAAACTTGTTCTCAATATGATTACCACTACACTTATGATCAAGCTCGGAAGGGTTAAAGGAAACAAAATGATCGATATGCAGCTCACCAACCAGAAGCTGGTGGAAAGAGGAGCAAAAATGATTATGGAAGAGCTGGGGCTGGATTTTGAGGAATCAAAACGTTTGCTTCTTTTACATGGTTCTGTGAGAAATGTTATTGAGAATTATAAGAAGGCGTTGTAAATAATGGTTTTGCAGTTATGCAGTTATGCAGTTATGCAGTTATGCAGTTATGCAGTTATGCAGT
>CAYRTD010000133.1:0-10508 GCA_964426915.1 uncultured Bacteroidaceae bacterium
AAGTAATTCAAATTCAGTGAAAAAAACGCCTGGATTATCCTTAAATCTCTTTACAAATTTTCCATCTTCAATATTATAGACTAGAGAATAATTTGGACATCTGATAAAAAGATTATTCTCAAATACGCAAAAATCACTTATGCTATTTGCTTCTCCATATCCTTTACCAATAGGAATTTTATATAATAGTTTTCCCTTTTTTGAAAAACAAGATACAGTTCTTCCATGCAGAAAATCAAAAACTAAAATTCTATCCTTAGCAAATCTTGCTTTGGTAATTAAACCAACCATACTGGTAGATGAAGCTTCTAGAGGAATTATTTCTTTTACAATTGTCTCTATATCATATTTGTTTTTTGATTTAGCTATAGGTTGTATAATTTCAACATATTGATTGCTTTGACAGCCATAAGTGAGAATTATTATTAATACAAATAGATTTTTTTTCATTTTGATAGGCTTAAATGGGTTATATTTTCAAATACGAAAATATAACCCTTATTTATAAAATTGGATTAACTACCCCTCACCACCTGAACCTTTTGTTTTACATGTATAGTTGGTTCTAAAAATTGTTAGCACCTCACAACAATATAAATTCCCGGCGACATAATGACCTCCTCTAAATTCTTCGCTACACGCACTTCCAGAGCAAGTTTGATCAGAAGTACACCCTACACCATATGCATCCTTTGTATTAAAGGTTATAATGACACCGAAAAGAAATGCAAATGCAAATGCAAATAGAAATTTCTTGATTTTCATAATAGTATGAATTTAATTTCAAAAATATAAACGATTGTAGAAATTTACTTTTAACTTAAAAATCCTAATTAATTTTTTAGCCGATTTTTACCCAGGCAATAAGACAAAAGCTATTTAATCGTGGCCAATTTGTCCCGATAGCCATCATAACCATCGGGATTACTCCAGTCAAAAATATTTCTTATCCTTTATCTTTTGGGCATAAAAATGTCTAATGTTTTGCATTTTTTGAGCTAATAGAACGTACCTCGACCATACACTCTCATGTTGGTTCTCATATCTTCCTCCTTTCTTTGTTTTTATCCCGCTTTGATGAGCCTGTAAAGCTCCTCCCAGTCGGCTATATATAAATGAGTTCATATAATTTTATTTCCATTCTATGCCCGCTGTTAATTATTTTGGGAGGTACTGATATAAACCAGTCGATAAATGTCCGGTGTTCTTGTTGCTTAAATCTATTTTTCCTCTGGCGCATCATTACCGAGATGTTGTATGCAAATACACTTAATTGCCAGAGTCTGTTATTTGCCCAGAAGTCATCAGTTAGTGTATTTCCTACCATTGTATGTCTTTTTACATGCTCAATCCATGTTTTGCTATACAGATTTGCGTCTTCGCTCGCCAATTCAAAACAAGTTTTGATTGGTCTTTCTCATTGCAAAATTCGCTGGTAGAGCGCTGTTTGTACAACTCATGCAACTGGGTAGCATCCATATTATCACTGTAGGAGAATCAATTGGTACTCATCCAAATTTTTATATTTTTCTGTTATGAGTTTCTTATCTCTTTTCTGTTATCGAAACTATTTAGTTTTTCACAGAAAGATAAATATTCTTTATATTGAGATCTCTTTGCGAAAGCCAAGCTACAACCTTTTTCATATGCTAAAAAGAAATTTTTCGAAATAAATCGGAATTTTTGAGAATCTTTAGGAATTTTTGGGAAAGCCAAGTTTTGAATATATTATTTCTTGCTCTTTAGGAGTAATTAAACCGGGGCTAATATTTATTTTATTTTTTATTAGCCACTTATTAAAGGTTTTCGTACAAACTCCATATTCTTCTGCTATCTGATACCTGGTTTTTGCGATGTTTTCCATTTGTTTCATATTATTATGATGCTTTGGTTTGCTTTCTTGATGTAGCTTATCTTTTAAATATCCTGATATATATAAATCCATAACTATTCGAAAAAAGTATTTTCCTGGTTTTTTCAATAATCCGATTTTCCGGTACCGTTCCAATATACCGGGAGTGCTTTGAATCATAGCGAAGATTGCCCAACATGAAATATTATGTAACCGGAAAATAACAATGTACATTTTTCGGCAATTAGGAATGTACAGTTTTCAGCAAATACCGATGTACGATTTTTAGCAAATAAGAATGTAGATCTTCCTTCCCCTGAAAAGGGAAGATCTTCCCTTTTCAGGGGAAGGATTTCCATTTTTTCATATAAACTCGATTTTAATTTTAAGTTCAAGTCATCTGAGTGTTTAACGCTTGGTAACCGCTACTCGAACAACATGAAACAATCTGAGACGATTTGAAACCACCCTGTACCTCAGTTGTATATTCTTGCCCAAAACGGACACCCATTCCAGCTGAAAAAAGTCTTTATTTTTGTTGAAAAAGCTTCCGAGAATAGCTCAGCGATATTAGAAAGTTGATAAGGATAAATGGAACAAGATAATTTATCCATCCTAAAAAAACAGAAATATCATATTCATTGATGAAGTCTGATTGAAAGAAGAATGTTAAAAGCTTAATTAAAATTGGAGGTGAAGTAAAGATTATTAAACCCAGGTAAAACGCTTTAATAAAAGATAGAGATCCTTTCTGGCCTTTTTCTATAAATCTTAAAACCAGAAATACTAAAAGCCCAGATAAAACATAAAAAATAATAGCTGCAAAATTTAAAGATGTTTTTGTAATTTGACTTGATGCCAATAGATTATAGAATAGGTAGAATAAGCTTTCTAGGATTATGGCAGTTATGAAAATTAAATAATATACCATATTATTTAGCCATTAATTGTTTATTAATAATTTGTTATATTATTCTCTAATTCTTTTAGTTGACTTAAATATTTTCTGAATAACTTAGTGTTATAAACTTGTGATCCTTTGAGATATATTGAATCATTTAAAACAAGTAAAACCTTTTGTGAAGATAGTTCATTTAAATCCTCTCTAAGTATATATTTGACAGGTATGAAAAAAACTGGAAATAAAAGGCTGAGTTCTTTTATTTTGTATTTAATTAATTCTTCATTCTCCGGATTGCCTGTAAGAAACGCTATGATATTCAGGTTATTATATAAACTATTACTCTTCATTAATTCCGAAAGCTTCAACATTGTTACATATCCACAAGTGCATTCCCCATCATCCATTATGTAAAGGGTTGGTTCATTTGCAAGTTGATTCATTGACTCGACATTAGTAGAGCAAAATATATTTAACAAGGAATCTCCATGGAAATTTCCAATAGACTCTAATTCAGATTTTTTTAATGTACGCTCAAACCGGAACCCCTGGTCATTTGAGAACAGGATTTTCCTGGTTTTCCCGATAATCAGGGTTCGGGAACCAACCCAATGACTCGGAGCTTTATCGATAAGGGCATTCATAATCTCCTAAAACTTCCTAAACTTTTCTCCGAAAATAATAATACCCCAACGGAATAAAATACAAACTCACTCCAGTCCCCACAATCATTCCCCCAATCACCGCAAGTGCCAGGGGTTTTTGCAGATCTGATCCTATTCCTTCGATGAAGAGAAAAGGGAGCAACGCCAATATCGTTGTCAGTGATGTCATCAATATTGGTTTCAGTCGTCTCTGACCTCCTATTAATAGTGCTTTTAATATGGGCATTCCGGAGTTGTGCAGTCTGTTAATGGTATCTACTTTCAAAATGGAATCATTGATGATGATCCCGCTCATGACCACAATCCCGATAAGGGACATCAGGTTTATGCTTCCACCGAAAAGTTTAAGGAATAACAAGGCACCGAAAATATCAATTGGCACCTCCAGTAGTACTATAAAAGGGAGTTTTAGGGATTCAAACTGTGCAGCAAGAATAAAGTATAACAATGCCAAAGATATAAGTAGTATAATAGCAAGATTCCGGATCATCTCCCGGTTGGTGAAATAGGATCCTGAAAAACCGGCCTCAAAGAGTCTTTTTTCTGAAATCTGCCGGTTGATCTTTTCCATCAGGGGCTGAATAGCTTTGTTATTCACTTCCAGGGGGACAGGAAAGTACTCACCCTCTTTCCCTGCAACAATGGAGGAAAGGTCATAATCCTTTTCGATACTGAAAAAACTGGCCAGCCGGATCTGTTCTCCTTTATTATTCAGTACAGTGCTTGTGTTAATAATCTCTTCCAGCGTTTTGGGATCTTCTCCAATTTTAACCGGAATAAAATTCTGGCTTCCGGTTATTTGCATTACCTGGTTCTCGCTAAATGCATTTCTCAGCGCCTGGATAACACGGTTTTGATCAGTTTCGTATAGGATCAGCTTATCCTTGTCAGCCCGTAGTAGGATCTGTTCCTGCCAGGGAACAGGGGGAACTCTTTCCGGGATGAGCAGGGACAGGTCATTGACTGTTTCCTGCAGACGGTTGTTATGTGCGGGGCCGAAATCATCCGTAGCCCTGAGGCGTACAACCAGTGGAGCCTGTTTTTCGGAAAAGAGCATGTCGAAAATGTTCCCGGACTCTTCAAATTCATAGATGGCCATTGGATAATTGCTATTGAGGAAGGCTTTTATTGAAGCCTTTGAATAATCTAGCTCTTCCTGAGTCTTAGTACGGAAATAGATCCTTGCCCGGGTTCCTGTGGTGGAGGTGCTGTGCTCCATCATAAACTCCTGCTTTCCGATAAGAGCAGTATTATGGGTAATGATATCCTGCGCTGCATTTATTGCCGAGTTTACCCGTTTTGAATTTTCTTCAATATTCACACGGTCATTCCATTCTATATTCAACATGGCATCTGTCCTGGTAAGCGCAGGCATTTTCTCCTTGTCCAAACCTGTATAAAGCCAGACAGCCATGCCCAGCATCAGGAACACTCCCAGCCATATAACAGCTTGATTTCGCATGACAACACGAAATCCATTTTCATAAAGATTCTCATAATCGAGGCGGTTGATCTTTTTCAGCCATTTGACTTCCCGGGCCGTTTTCCCCCGGAGATATGCAAGACGGTAATAAACCGGAAGCAATGTGACAGAGACGCCGAGGGAAACGAATAAGCCAATGGTAATTGCCAGGGCCTGATCGTAGAACAGTGCCCCACTAATGCCACCGATAAATATGAGGGGAATGAAAACAGCGCAGGTTGTTAAAACCGAACTGAGCATGGGCCGGAAAACCTCATTTGTCCCCAACACGCATGCTTCATCAAGAGGATGCCCCCTTTCCCGGAATTGTGTGATGTTATCGATCACGATAATGGAGTTATCGATCATCATGCCAATGCCCAGGATGAGCCCTGAAAGGGAAATAATATTGAGGGAAAGACCGCTCAGGTAGAAAAATAAGAGCGCGATTACCAGCGAAGTCGGGATGGTAATACCAATAAGCAGGGGAGAACGGACATCCTTGAGAAAAAGGAACATGACAAAAAATGCCAGCAAGCCACCGATAAGCAGACTTTGCTTCAGGTTATTGATGGAATAGTCGAGCAGGCTGGTCTGGTCGCGGGTAATGGTAAACTCCACACCAGGATAATCTCTTTTGAAATATTCCACCAATTGGTGCAGGTTATCCCGCAGATCCGTCATCCTTGCATCCGATTGTTTGATGATGGCCATGGTAATGGCATCCTGTCCATCGGATGTGACCTTTCCCTTAATTTTCCGGGGTTGCTCAACAATTCTACAGAGATCTTTGATCTGTAGTAAGCGGGCACCGGTCTTCAGGAAGATATTTTCAATTTCCTCCCTGTCGAGTGTGGTATTGTCAAATCGTACATTGTACTGGTATTGCCCATCGCGGATGATGAGATTTCCCAGGCTAACATTATTACGGTGTATGGCGTTTTCAATATCCTTCGCGGTGAGGTTAAGGCTATGCAGTTTGGACATGTCGGGAAGGATAAGAAGCTCGGGATATACTTGTCCGGAAAGATCGGCAAGGGCAACTTCGGGGAGTTGTTCGATGCGTTTTCGGATTACCTGGGTTGAGAAGGTGCTGAGGTTGAGGAATTGGGGGTTTATTATTGTTTTGGAAAGTTTGGGGTTGTTTGGAGTTGTTTGGAGTTGTTTGGAGTTGTTTGAAGTTGTTTGGAGTTGTTTCCTCCTTCGCTTCGCTGCGGTCACCGGTGGCCAAAGCCTCTGGCGACGGCTCGCGGACGGGGTCAGGGTTGTTTCCGCCTTCGCTGAAGCTGGGGCGGACGGGGGCAGGGTTAGGTTTAGGTAGAAGACGGGGATATCGGTGGCGCTGGCTTTAATAACGCGGGGGCGTTCGGTTTCGCGGGGGAGGTGGCTCATGGCGCGGTCGATCTTTTCGTTCACTTCGATGAAGGCAAAATCGATATCGCTACCATAGTCGAAATCCATGGTGATTAAAGCGTAGCCATCGCGTGTTTCGGAACGGATGTCATCGAGATGCTGCACCTGCATCAGTTGTCGCCGCATCCCACTCAAAATGCTATTCTCCAGCTCCCGCGCAGGCATCCTCTCACTGCTCACATGTACAGTAATCCTCGGAATATCTACATCAGGCATCAACGAAACAGGCAGCCGGGTTGTCGCCACAGATCCGAGGATTAGGATTGCGATGATGGTCATGGTTACGGCGATTGGTTTTTTTATTAGGAAGTTGATCATTTTTTTAGTTTGGCGTGGTTTGGTGTGGTTTGGTGTTGATTGGTGTTGTTAGGGTTTGCGGTTTTTGAATTTTATTCCTTTTACATCAGAATTTTTTAAATAGGATATCATATTGTAAATTTTAGTGGACAAGAAATTGAGGTCTTTATTAAATTGACCAAAGTCATCCTGATTAATGTACTCATTATCAAGAGCTCTTAATAATTGGGATCTTGTTTCTCCTGCAGAACCTTTTGAAATAAACAGAAAATGGATAAACTCTTTATTACCTCCCCTTTCAAATCCTTCTGCGATATTATCCATAACAGAACCGCTTGATCGTTTAATCTGGTCAACAAGCGTAAAATCTTTATTAAACGGATGCCGTTTTGTTATTAAATTAATTATCTGACATACCGATCTGGCCATTTGCCAGATCTCTAAATCTTCAAAACGAGTAATTGTAGCCATATTTTATTGGTAAAAGATATTTAAAAATACCCCATCAAACCCCCATCAAAACCATACCAAACCATACCAAACCATACCAAACCAAACCAAACCACTCTTCAACCACCCTGAAACCATCCACAACCAATAAGCTAAAAGCCAGACTTCTCAATGCCATTGTTGTTTGTTCTGATTGTACGTGAAAATTCTTTCTTCTTTCCCTCCGGTATGGTTGTGTAATAAAAGGAGTGCATTGCCTGGAACATTTTGATATTTTAAATGATCGGCTTTCGCTTTTTTTCTTCCTAAACTATGCCAACCGAAGTTATAATAAAACAATTCATAAATATTGCCGTGGATAATATAATTTGTATCATTTCGAGGGATGTAGCGTATCTTGGTTATTTTAGCAGTTTTTTTGAGTTTCAACCCAATCCATTCACCTCTTTTTCCTTTGTAAAATGTATTTGGATCGTTATCGAAAGCCTTTAAAAAATTGTTTCTTTCTTTATTTTTATACCATAATTGACATATAACTTCTCCTTCCAATTTCACCGTATCACTTTCACCGTTATAAACTCCATAAAATTCTATCTCACCAATATCATTCCATGTAGTGTCCTGAATCCGGTATCTAACAAATTTTGCAGTTCCTGAAACGGAACGTTCCTCAAAATTCTCTGGAATAATATCAATTGTATGTATGGTTTGAGCATTGTAAAACTCTCTATTCATTGCAGTTTGAAACATCCCGCCAATCATTTGATTTGCGTACAATATCATATTTTTCGACATTGGATATTTTCTTTTCAAAATAACGGTGTTTAGTTTAGTTGTATCTGGATTCAGGTATTTAATTTTTTTTTCTTTTGTTAGAATAAATGGATGATTAATTGGTTGAAGCCTATCATTTTTAAATCCCATTACCAGATAAACGATGTCTAATCCTATTTGATTAAAGGAAATATGATTTTTGTTGATTGGTCCCCAATCTATTGGTATCCAATCTTTATTGTTAAAAACACATAAATAACCATGTGTCCCTTTTTTCAGCTTAAAATTTTTGTTAATGTTTTCTATATATAAATCAGAGCAAGGAATATAGGTTTTAGTAACATCAATATAATTTGTGTTATAAAAAAACGGAGGTATTTTCTCGTGTTTAGCTTTCACAAAAGGTAAACTGTTTTTCTGTATCGCGAATGTTCTTCGATAAATTTTGGCCATCTTACGTGTAGAAATAGCATCGGTACCTGGATTACTTTCAGTACCCATAAATTCTATGTTCTTATTATTTCCAATCAATAATGTATTCCAGTTATGTCCCATGCTTCGATCGGGCCATTGTGGTGTGAAATCAATGGAAACAGGTATGCCATTTGCCCTCATAGAGTATGTTGCCAAATTCGCCATGTCGGGACAACGACCTCTCTTTACTCTGGCGAGTTCACTATAACTTAAGTCTGATATGTAGGATAATGGATGATGAATAAACCATTCCTTTAGATCATCATTTACCAATGTGCAAGCATTTATAACAGAAATACTCCCTCTTACTGAATCTTCAATCCATGAATACTTTTCCAATAATTCATTTCTCCAGTTATCAATTGGTTCTTGGGTACATCTATAGGGTAATATGTACTCACAAAAGTTTTCAAATGTTAGATTCTTTGCCCATGGTTTTTTCCAGGCCAAAAATGCCAAGTCAATATTATTAATCAGGTATTCTGCTTTAATTTCATGAATATCAGGCTTTAAAACCGGATTGGATGGGGATGATATTGGCAAATTCATTAGAGAATCCCATAGATTTCTCACTTTTGACATATCTATTTTATGATGATTATTAATTTCATTGTTTAGAGAATCGATTATATTTATGAATTCTTTTTGTCTTTGAATTTTGGGCATATAATTAGTATAATGTGAATGCATATTACTTATTAGAAAGCATGCAGCATTATATTTCAAAGAGTCTGAATTTTTGTAGTGTTCAAGTACTTTTATTAATTCATTTTTATTAGTTCCGGCTACTTCAAGAACATATCTAACATCTTTTGGGTATTGAGGATTACAATTAGCAAAAGATAATAATACGAAAATACATAAGAGAGATTTAATTGACATAATTCAAGAGTTTTATTAATCATTTATTTGTGAGCGTTAGGTCTTGACCGTATCTGAAACCACCCTTTTATCAGGAGGCAGGAGGCGGGAGGCAGGACGCAGGACGCAGGAGACAGGAGACAGGAGGCAGTGGGAAAAACCATCCTGAAACCATCCCTTACTCAACCACAACTTCCGATCCATGCGCCAAATTCAAATTCCCACTAACAATAACTGTATCCCCGGCTACCAGGCTTGCTCCCTTATCCGGGTGGGCTATTGCGGTGAAGGAGGTGCTGTTTTCAAGGCCGGTCTGGATGTAGGTCCAGTAGGCGGTGCCGTTGGTATATTTGAAGAGGACTTCCTGGTTCTGGCGGATAAGGATGGCGGATTTGGGGACTACGAGCTGGTTGGGTACATCTGTTTCGATCTTAACTTTTACGTTCATCCCTTCCATGAGGCCGTCAGTATTTTCTACGAGGGCTTTGACCTGAATGTGACCGTTTTCGTCTACCACCGGGTTTATTTCTGTGATCCTGCCGGTGTAAATATCTGTCTCATTCACAAAATGGGCTACCTTCATTGATTTGTTCAGACTGACATCGCCAATCTCGGTTTCCAGGACGGAAAATTCCACCTCGTATGCGGAATTATCGATGAGGGTGCAGAACTCATCCGAAGGATTGATCTGCTCGTATTCCTGTCTTTCTATGTTGGCTACCACGCCGGGAAAAGGGGCTCTCAGTACCGTACTTTTAAGATCGTTTTCGGCATTTCTCATTTCATTGATTGCTGCACTGTACCCGGACCGGAGTTTGGCTATGCGAAAAATGTTTTCAGGGATCTTAGTGCTGTCTTCCAGCTTATATTGCTGTCCCAGCAGAATATCCCTCAGTTCGAGCTCAGCCCTGGCAAGTTGAAGCTGTGCCTGGTCGAGGCTACGCCTGATCTTATCCTGCTTAAGGACTGCGATTACCGATCCTTCGGACAATCTATCGCCGTTTCTTGCTCTTAAATTTTGAAGTTCTCCAGAGAGATCAAATTTAAGGACACTTTTTCTCCTGGCTTTGAGTTTCCCGTTGCTGATAAGTTCCTTCTGAAATACTGAATTTTCCAGAACGATCACCTGCACCGGATTTTTTACATCAACAGCCGGGAGTTTATCATTGGGGGTTTCACCGGATGACGTGTTTTTTATGCAGGCTGTTGTTGTGCATAGCAGTAGAATAAACTGGATTAGCTTGGTCATTATGGTTTTTAGTTTAACTTTAAAGATAAGGAAAAAATGAATAGGTCGTTATGCAATATCATCATGCTTTATGAATACAACACCTCGTATAGTCTTAATGGTCAAAGAAT
>CAYRTD010000134.1:0-10389 GCA_964426915.1 uncultured Bacteroidaceae bacterium
GTACCGATTTATCGGTACGACTTACAAGATAATGCTCAAACATTATCGACTAACTTCTCCCGAATTTTTTGAGTTTTAGGGTACTCACAAAGTTATATTATTTTTTTTCTAGTTTTGCAGCAGATAAATCCATAACGATTGTGCTGCTGAACACCTCCGTCCGCGGGAATATATTAAAGCTTTATCTCATTAAGATCACTAAGTGGTTCATGCTCTTCATGCCCATTGTTGTACCCTTTTACATGGAAAATGATCTAGGCATGAAGGATGTCCTTCTGCTTCAGGGTATCTATTCCATTACTATTGTTGTTCTTGAAATACCTTCGGGATATTTTGCCGATGTTCTTGGAAGGAGAAAGACCCTGCTTCTGGGCTCCTTTTTCGGCTTTTTTGGTTTTCTGACCTATTCCTTAAGTTTCGGCTTCTGGGGCTTTCTGGTTGCCGAAATGATCCTGGGCTTTGGACAAAGCATGATTTCCGGTGCCGATTCCGCAATGCTATACGATAGCCTGGCTGATATGAAAAAAGAGAAGCAATATATGAAATATGAAGGAAGGATCACTTCCATTGGAAACATAGCTGAAGCAGTAGCAGGCACCCTTGGAGGTTTACTTGCCGGGATCAGCCTTCGGACTCCCTATATCGGACAAACCATTATTGCCCTGCTTGCTATCCCCGCAGCCTTCCTGCTGGTTGAGCCGGTAAGACATGAGGCACTTACGGTGATGAAATTCAGAGATATTCTTGGTATAATTAGGTATTCACTTTTTAAAAACCGGAAGCTTCAACGTAATATTTTATTTTCATCACTGATCGGCACAGCCACCCTGACCATGGCTTGGTTTGTTCAACCGGTCTTTCTGAAGCTTGAACTGCCAATTGAAATTTTCGGTATTCTCTGGACTGCACTGAACCTGATTGTCGGCATGACAGCCATAATAGCACACAGGATCGAAAATAAATTAGGGGAAACCCTGTCCGTTATCTTAATCGCAGTCCTGATACCGGCAGGTTATCTTGCACTCGGATTTACCATGAGCTATGCTGCTCTGGGTATTCTGGCGGTATTCTATGTTGTCAGAGGATTTGCAACCCCGGTCCTTAAAGATTATATCAACAGGATCTCGGAAGCAAATATTAGAGCTACCATTTTGTCGGTAAGAAATTTCATTATCCGTTTTAACTTTGTCCTCATTGCTCCCTTTCTAGGATGGTACACCGACACTTATTCATTAAAACAGGCTTTTCTTCTGGCAGGGATCATCTTCTTCGCACTATCCCTATTCACTATGATCCTCTTTCTCAAATCTATGAAATCCGGATTTCAGAAAACAAAGGAAAATCCATCGTAAGCTGCCATAACATTCTTCGGAAGTTCTTTTTCAAGCTCACTTTGACGGCCCATGAGATGGCTAATATGTGTCAGATAAGCTCTTTTGGGACTAATTTCATATATCAGATCAAGAGCTTCGGATAAGGTAAAGTGAGAAACATGTTTCTCTTTCCTTAGGGCATTAACAATAAGGTATTTTACACCGAAAAGTTTTTCTTTTTCCTGCTCCGAAATGAAGTTGGCATCGGTTATATAGGCAAACTCCCCGATGCGGAAACCCAGAACCGGCAGGCGGTAATGCATTACCCGCACCGGTAATATATCCAGCCGGCCAATTCTGAATTTTTCATTTTCAATAAGATGAATATTTACCTGAGGTGCTCCCGGATATTTTTTTTCTGCAAAAATATAGGGGTATTGATATTGCAAAGCTGTAAGAACCCTTTCTTCTGTATAAACATCCATGGGCTCTTTCTGACGAAAATTGTATGCCCTGATATCATCAAGTCCTGCAATATGATCCCGGTGTTCGTGAGTAAAAAGTACAGCATCCAGATTCATTACCTTATGTGTAAGCATCTGCTGCCTGAAATCCGGCCCGGTATCAATGACAATTGTCGCAGATGAATCTTGTATCAACAGAGAAGTCCTCAGCCTCTTATCTCTCGGATCATCTGAAAGACATGTTTCACAATCACATGCTATAACCGGAACCCCCTGGGAAGTACCCGTTCCTAGAAAACTAATTTTCAATTTACCTCCTTTTGCTTACGAAATTAAAAAGTTTCGGACAAAGACACAGAAACCGGAAGGAATTTTTTTGATAATTTTGTTTTACATATTTACATCAATTTACAGATATTTGATTTTTAAATATTAACCTGAAAGCCAAAAAAAAAAGCCTGTTCAATAATGAGTGCTAAATTGTACCTAATTCCTAATACTCTCGGTGGTGATGATCCGGAAAATGTAATCCCCGCCGGAGTTCTTGATGTTTTAAAAGAACTGGACCATTTTATTGTCGAAAATGAGAGGAATGCCCGGCGCTTTCTCATCCGGTGCGGATATAAAAAATCGATTGACAACATTCAATTCTTCCTTCTCAATAAACATACAAAGAAAAATGAAATCCACGGTTTCCTTGAGCCCTGCATAAAGGGTGCCAATATGGGAGTTATATCGGAAGCGGGGGTTCCCGGTATCGCAGATCCCGGTGCAGAGGTCGTGGCAATCGCTCATAAAAGAAAAATAAAGGTTATTCCGCTCACCGGACCTTCCTCGGTTGTACTGGCACTTATGGCCTCAGGATTGAACGGACAACAGTTTTGTTTTAACGGATACCTTCCCGTAAAACCTCAGGAGAGAAAGGACAGGATCAGGCAACTTGAAGCCGAAACAAACAAAACAGGAATAACCCAGATATTTATTGAAACACCATACAGAAATAATGTTCTTTTCGAAGCTTTAATAAACACCTGCCGGCCGGAAACACTTTTATGCATTGCCTGCGATATCACACTTTCCGGTGAGTATATCAAGACCATGAAGATAAGAGAATGGAAAAAGGAAAGGGTCGATTTAAATAAACGACCCTGTATTTTTTTATTCGCTTCTTTATTGAGGCTGTCTCATATGTAACTCTTCTATTTAAAGGTACCAATTCTCCAGTTATTTTTTGTTTATCGCAAATTATTTACTGGGGACTAAAAAGTATTTCTTAACTTTGGGTTACTTACAAATTGGAAGCATCCCTCTGTTTAACAGTTTACTCTTCCCTGTGATTCTAATATTTTCAGGATTTTTTCACCATAGCATCGTCTTAAGTTGACGCGTATGGAGGCTGTCTAAGAAGTAATAATCTTTTTGAAAGAATTTACAATCTAAAAGCATTCCTCTAAAAAATACGTTTAGACACCCTCGTAGAAGTCATCTTCACTTCTGCACGTTAAGTAGTGTTTGTCCATAAAGTCCGCTACCTGCGTTATGCTCGCACCAAAAATGCTCATTTACATTAGGAGACTCCGCTTTTTGGGGCTTGTGCCTCCGCACGCTGTCACGGAAAGCTTCAGCGACACGCGGTCACAAGCCTTGATATCGAACTTTCTGTTCCGATAGCTATCGGAACAAACACACGACTTTATTGACGGACACTAAGTAATTCCACATCATATACCAGTGTAGTGTATGGAGGAATAGGGACCTTAGCTTTTCCATCATAATAGGATTTTCCATTTACCCCGTAACCCAGGTTATAAGGAACGACCAGTTTTGCCTTTCCGCCCTCTTTCATGTAACTTACGCCTTCCGACAGGCCCTCTGTTACAACATAATTATAGTTACCCACCTTGAACATGAATACCTTCTCATCAAGGAAAACTCTTCCGTCAAGAAAATAGCCTTTTACATTAACCGAAACATCGTAATCCATCCTGGCGGAATCTCCTGTGCCCTCTTCCATCTGAAAATAAATTAATCCGCTTTCGATGGTGTCTGAGAAACTGAGATTGTTATCCATAAAATATTCATTCATTTTTTCCTTCTCGTGTTGTATAGGGTCAGTAATAACCTCAATCAATTCAATATTTATCCTAAGGGATTTATAGGGCCCTATAACAGCCGCTCCCTCTTTACCATACCCAAGATCGGAACGGAATAATAAACTGGCTTTACCTCCTTCTTTCATCATCAGCAGACCCTCATCCAGACCCTGGAGATTTTCCCCTATCTGGATTTTTGAAGTGCCATAAATTACACGGGAATCATGAATATTATTTTTTATTGCTTTGTCTTTATCAGTGGTAAAAATCAAATTATTACCATCGATAAGATAGAGATCATATTTAATAACCACCCAATTTCCGGTTAAAGGTGAAAGCCCTGTTCCTTCCTCATCGGAAAGAAAATATAGACCACTTTCGGTAGGTTCGGTGGTGATATTATTATTTTCCAGGTAAGCATTGAAAATCCTCTCTTCCAGGGCGATCATATCTGAATCGTCTTCCTTTGAGCAGGAAAAAAGCAGGGTCATTATCCCCAAAACAGCAAAAACTAAGAATTTTGTTTTCATATCTATATATTTATTAATTTTCATCAATTAGTGTCTGTCCATAATGTCCGATAGCTGTCTGGACAGACACTCGACTCTATTGACAGGCACTACTTACACTCTCACCAGTACCGATTTATCGGTACGACTTACAAGATAATGCTCAAACATTATCGACTAACTTCTCCCGGATGAGAAGCAGAAAAATCTACGTTCGTTATCCCTCGGTTCGGCGTTATACTCACCGGGTAATTGCCGCATAAGATCAAACACTAATTCAACAGATGCAAATTTATTAAAATTCGTTGCTTCCTGTAATAATTTTTTAATCTACCGTTAAAACTTCCACAAGATAGATCATTGCCGTATAAGGTGGGACGACCCCCTTTACCGATCCCAAAGATCCAAAGCCCAGTTCTGAAGGAATAAGAATCATTGCCGTTCCCCCTTCTCGCATCTCTCCTACCGCATAATTGAGTCCTTCGATAAGATACATCTCATTCCCGTAAATAAAATCCAGGGGGGTGTTTCTCTTTTTTGAACTATCAACGAATTTTCCGTTTAAAAATTTCCCTTCATAATGTATCCAGATATGTTTTCCTTTTTCAACTTTAGGGCCATTTCCTTCCTCATGGCTTAAAAAATATATTCCATTGGGTTCCGGCTCAATTTCAATTTTGTTATCTTTCAGATATTTACTTATAATATCCAGTTCTGATAATCTGAATTCTCTGGCCCAGGAAAGGAACAATTGCTTTTCTTCTTCATATTCTTCCGAACTTTGTACATCAAGTACCCGTATATTTATCTTCATATATTCCTCTTCTTCCATAAATCCGGGAGGATTGATATTCAGTGTATTATGGAAAAAATTCTTTGTTTTCAGGATAAAACCGGCACTATCTTCTTCAGAAAGATGAAAAAGACCTTCATTCAGAGATCCTTTGTAGGGGCTTTCCCCGGGAGTAAATCTCCTGCGGGCCTTAAAGAATAATGAATCATTCATTTTCCTGTAGCTGATATCGGCTGTAATATAATCTCCGGTAGTGATATTTTCATTTTTATCTCCAATTTCGATTAAATTCATATAAAGGCCGGAATTCAACCGGGAATAATCCGGATAGGGAGAATTATTACATCCTGATAAAAAAAAGCATGCCAACAGGATAATATACAGGCTGTTTTTCATGAAAAACGAATTTAATGATAAGCATAAAAGGCGGAGAAAGATAATGAATAATATATTTTAAAATCAGCCTCTCTAAAATTTACTTTGACAGATAAATATTTAATCCTTCGAATCCGCCGGCCAACATATTCGAAAAGTTTAATTTTATCTGACATTTTTAAGGCTAATCTCATAGATCAAAATGGCATCGGGAGGAATCTTTTTTTCCGGATCACCGAAATTTCCAAACGCAAGGTGAGGAGGTAGTATCAATGTTGCTTTAGCTCCTTCTCTTATTAACAATACAGCTTCTTCCAAGCCGGTCTCCACCCCCCCCTGGCCAACCGTAAATTCCAGCATACCATCCTTTTCAGATGAAGAAACAAATGTCCCATCAATAAGCATCAGGTTATATTCCAGCCGGATAAAATCCCCGGAGGAGACTGTTTTTCCCCGACCATCAGCATTTATTTTATACCGCAAACCGGATCCTGTCTGATTCATCTCCCATCCTGTTCTTCGAATAAAACCATTAATATGATCTCTGTTCCTTTTTAAAATATATTTATTTACCTTTAAAATAGCCTCTTCAACCTGCCCCACTGTTGGCAGATTTTCAGCTTTTCTCTCTTGCTTTTCCCTGCAAGCTGTTCCAAGTATTAAAAAAAACAGTATCGTAATTATTCTCATTGGAGTTCTTTCTGGTATTTTTTCACAATTTCCTTAAAATGGCTGACAGCATCTTCAAGACTCATTTTCAGCTCTCCCCCTGCAGCATTGTCATGACCTCCGCCATTCAGATATTTTCTTGATAGTTCATTTACAGAAAATCCGCCCTTTGAACGAAGAGAAATCCGGATATGGTCCTTTTTCTCAATAAACATTGCCGTAAGTTTCACCCCCCTGATGGAGAAAGGCATGTTAACAAAACCTTCGGTATCACCCGGCTCATGATCAAAACGATTCATTTCATCTATGGCGAGTCCGATAATAGCAGTATTATATTCTTTTAACAGCTCCATCTTTTCATAAAGACAGTAACCCATCAATCGCATTCTCTTTTCAGAATAATTGTCATAGACCTTTGAATAAATATCGTCTTTATCTACTCCTTTTTTCAGTAATTCAGCCACTGTGTTCCATATTTCAGGATAGGATGATGCATAATTGAAATTTCCCGTATCTGTCATTATACCGGTATAAAGATCTTCTGCAATGTTTTTGTCAATAAGATGTTCATAGCCCATATCCTTTAACAAATTATAGACGATTTCAGCTGAAGAACCTATTTTGGTGTCCGATATAATCAGATCCGTAAAATCTGCAGGATCAGGATGATGATCGATAAGGACCTTATATGCCCTGCTGCCTGTAATCACCTCTTCAGCCTGTTCCAGCCTTCTACTGTCGCTAAAATCAATGCAAAGTAGAAGATCGGCTTCTGCTGCCAGTTTTGCTACCGTATCTTTTTTCCTGAAATATACAAGGATGTCCCTGACTCCTTCCATCCAGTGGAGGAATTCAGGAAAATCATTGGGAGTAACAATATTTACCTTTTTACCCAGTTTCTTCAATATCCCTGCCATGGCAAGTGTTGATCCTATGGCATCCCCGTCTGAGTTCACGTGTGTACTAATGAGTATATTCTTACTCCCCACCAGCTTATCCTTGAGTATTTTCGACTGTTTATATTTATTTTCTTTCAAAATATTACTTTATGGTATACTTTTTAAATATATATTTTGCAACGAATTTAGGCAATATAAGAATTATTTTTCAGAAGGTCTATCATTCATATTTAGTACAAAAAAAGAAAAAAATATACTTTATATAACTACTCTTTAACATTAAGCACAGCGAATCTTTAAGCTGGCCTTTCCTTGTTCCGCAGAGTCCTTCGCCATGCGCCTACGCTGTAGCTTCAGCGACACGCGGTTGCGCGCCCCCGTTTTAGCATGGGGCAGGCCCGCCTGCCATTGCACTGGCCATCCATAGGCGGGCAGGTTTGATCTCCAACATTAGCTTCGCTGAGCTCACCGCCATTTGGCGGATTCGGTTATGATCCAAATACTTTATTCTATTGACAGGCACTAATTATTTTATCTAAAAATAAGGATATTTGTAAATAGCGTTTATCTTTAAAGTCGTAAATATCATTAAAACCCATTCACCATTAAGCTGAAAATCAATGAAAGGAAGAATTACATTAACTATCATTAAACCCGGTGCAGTTCAGTCCGAATATATCGGTCCCATTCTCAATATGATTCATGAGCACGGATTTCACATTGCCGCAATGAAACTAACCCGTTTAACCAGAAAACAGGCTGAGTTATTCTATTCCGAGCATATTGGCAGGTCGTTTTATGAAGGTCTCGTGGAGTTTATGACATCGGGGCCAATAGTTGTGGCAGTGCTCGAAAAAGATAATGCTGTGGAAGATTACCGAAAACTTGTCGGATCTACAGATCCTGAGAAAGCCGAACCCGGGACATTAAGAAAACTGTTTGCAGAGTCGATGCAAAGAAACGCGGTTCACGGATCCGACAGCAATGAAAACGCTGTCAGAGAATGTGATTTCTTTTTTGCCCAGAGCGAGAGGTATTATAAGGCTGAGGAATGCTGCGGTTAGGTAAGTTATGATTATCTCAAAACGATCTTTTCGATAACTTTTTTACCGGCTTTTTCATTTAAACGTTTAACAAGATCATCCCTTATCATCATTACTTCGTGTTTCACAACCGATGATGAAATATATACAAACAACACCCTGTCTTTTATATACATGTTGCGGGTTGCCCGGGAAATAGTCTTCCCCAGGAGATCCTCCCAGCTGTTCATCAGCCGGTTCTCATAGAGTTTATCCTCAAGACCCTGCTTTTTGAGCAGGGATGAAATAATTTCTGATATATTTAAGGTTTCACTTCGTCTCATAGTGTATTCCATTTTCATCATCCAGTCTGAAAATCCTGTTTTCTATGCCGAGTTGTTCCAGTATTTTTTTCATCCGCTCTTCATCGGTATCGGTAATGAAAATCTGGCCAAAACTATTTTCAGAAACCAGTCGGACGATCTGTTCGACCCGCTGACTGTCAAATTTATCAAAAACATCATCCAGAAGCAGGATGGGATTTTTTGCGGAGATTTGTCTTATAAATTCAAATTTTCCAAGTTTAAGAGCAAGCTGATAGGTTTTCTGTTGCCCCTGGGATCCTACTTTTTTCAATGAATACCCGGCCAGTTTCATAGACAGGTCATCGCGATGAATACCCGATGTGGTATATTGCAGGATACGATCCTTATTAAGATTTTTCTTCAATAAGGTTGAGAAATCATTCTCCAATAACTGACTTTTATACTCAAGCTTAACCTCTTCGTGTTCTAGAGAAATGTATTTGTAAAACCCTTCAAAAACCGGTACAAGTTCTTTAACGAACTTTTTTCTCTTTGTAAATATTTTCTCTCCGTAATCAATTAACTGACTATCGTATACATCCAGCATAGTCATATCGGGGGATGAGGTTTCGGAAAGATTTTTCAGGAATCTGTTTCTTTGTGACAAGACCCGGTTATAATTCATAATATCATTAAGGTAAACCCTGTCGTACTGCGCGATAACACCATTTATAAACTTCCTTCTTTCTTCTCCTCCACCCATTATCAGATTACTGTCAGCCGGTGAGATCATAACCAAAGGAATTAGTCCGATATGCTCTGAAAGCTTCTTATAGACCTTTTTATTTCGGCTGAAATGTTTTGCTTTATTCTTTTGAATTCCGCAATATATATTTTCACTTTCACCTTCAATTTCAAAATCACCCTGGATAACACAAAAGTCGTTTTTATGCTTTATATTCTGACTGTCGACCGCATTAAAATAACTTTTGCACAGAGACAGGTAATGAACAGCATCCAGAAGATTGGTTTTGCCTACTCCATTCGGACCCACAAAGCAATTTATGCCTTTACTGAATTCCACTTCAGCTTCGGAATAATTCTTAAAATTAACTATAGAAAGTTTTTTAAGATTCATCGTAACATATTTTATGTAAAGTTATGAAACCTATGTGAAATAATTAATCAATTAAATATAAAAACATAAATATCCAGCCTAATTCATAAGGAATAAATGAATAATCTTCTCTTTTTGCTTTATTGTATGGAGCTTTCACAAAAAAAAATTACATTTGCGGTTGATTTTTGAAAAGAAATAAATTTTTACACGAAAGATGGCTAAAAAAGCGAAACAACCGCAACCCGACAGTCTTGAAGGCATTGAAAGCGCCTTAACCCGCACGGAACAGTTTATTGAAGACAATTCCAAAACACTGAGCTATGTTATTCTGGGCATAATAGCTGCGGTGCTTATCGTTATGGGCGCAAAGAGGTTCTATATCGAACCTCTTGAAGAAGAAGCATCTGAACAGATGTTCATGGCAGAAAAATTTTTCGAGAGGGATTCTTTTAATCTTGCTCTTTATGGTTATGGCACCTATCCGGGATTCCTGCAGATCACCGAAGATTATGGATTGACAAAATCGGCAAACCTCGCCGAGTATTATGCAGGTATTTCTTATCTCAAACTGGGTAATTACGAAGAAGCTGTTGATTTTCTAAAATCATTTAAAACCAAAGATCTTCTGATCGGTGCCGCAAAATATTCATCCCTGGGAGACGCCTACGTCGAAATGGGAGATTACCAGTCGGCAGTTAAAGCTTACCAAAAAGCGATTTCCGATTATAAAAATGATTATAGCACCCCTGTTATCCTTAAAAAAACCGCCCTTGTTTATGAAGAGATGGAAGAATATGACAAGGCTGGTGAATATTACCATGAAATAA
>CAYRTD010000135.1:0-10189 GCA_964426915.1 uncultured Bacteroidaceae bacterium
AATCCTGTACTCTTCTGAACCAATCCCGATAGCTATCGGGACAGACGTGTTGCCAATTACACCACGGGTCAATATCAATTAATACTATTACTAAGAACTACTTTATTATTTTTTACTACTACCACTTTTTCAAAAAACCTTAAAATCCTGTACTCTTCTGAACCAATCCCGATAGCTATCGGGACAGACGTGTTGCCATCCCGATAACTATCGGGACCACGGGTCAGTAAAATTCCCGAACGAAGTCCTTTAAATTGTTTGTAAACCGTGAGTTAGGATTTGACGACTAGTGAAAATCCGGACTCAATTCGGGAATTGTGGCTGCAAATGTAAAGAAAATATTCTTAATTAGAAAAAGCTTTTCGGAGAAATGAGGCGGTTTTTTTGGCCGGAGTGACCACAAGAGAAAAACATCTCACTTGGGTTATTCCCTTAGGTTCATCCTGGCCTGATAGTAGACAGCTTTGTATTTACATGAGGGAAAAAGTAAGAAAATATGAATGATTTTGCTCCCGTTTCTGTTCATAAGCCCTTCTCTCCATTTCCCAAACATTTTTATCTTTGCAAAAAAATCCTCAACAGTTATGTCCACCGAAAACATAATCACCCTCGCCATCGTCATCGTAATCGCCTTTATAGTGATACGCTTCCTTACCCGAATTCTGGCTAAGCTAATTGCTATCGCTATAATTGCCGCTATTATTATTTTTGCGCTTTTCTACTGGAACGGTGGGATTCTCAGTTTGGGAAAAGATAAATTTATCATCTACGACCTGGAAGAAAAGTACTGTGTCGAGAAAATGGATACGGTAAAATGTAACTGCATCATCCTTCCGCTTAAAGAAGATATTGAAGCTCAGTATTCACAGGAGGAACTGGCCAGACTAAGGGGAAACCGAAAAGAATCCCTGGAAATCCTTATGAACAGCATCAGGGATAACAAGGAAGAAATTAAACACTGCCTGGAGGAAAATAATTCGGGGAAGGCCTGGCAGGAATTTATCGATGAGCTCAAAGACTCGTGGATAAACAGAAAATTTAGAGAATTATTGGACAATGGGGAAGAAGAACTGAAAGAATCGGCCTAATTCAAATCTGATTGGTATAGAGAGGTTTCTCCATCGGAGATTTTGCCAGGGCAAAATCCCCTCCGGAGCGATAGCGCACCCTCACTCTCACACTCACTCTCACTCTGTGCTCGGGGAAACCCCTCTCTCCTTCAAGTCCGAAAATGCTTATCCGGATAATCGAATCAATACAAAAAAACCTACACCACCCAAAATTATCCAGGCGCGCAGGCCTCAACGGAGAAACTTCTCTCTCCGATATTCATTTCAAAAAAAATTTTAATCCGAAACTTTAATTGATTAATATTGAGTCCTGGAAAAGCTTGTCAATTAAAAAAATGGTTCGAACCCTCAGTAAAATTTTTCTTAGCAGGATTGCTTTGCATATCTATTTCTGGATATTCATATTTTTAACTTTCACTATCCTTTATATCTATCCGGAAGTTCTGCCGGAAGGTATAATTAAAAACCTCATCTATTTTCCCGCTGTGATAGTTTTTACCTATTTTTTTCTTTACGTACTCAACAAACTGATCATCAATAAAAAGAAAATAATTCTTTTCATTGTTGCCTTTGTTCTATCTGTTATTATCTACACCCTGATTATCTTCGGGATAGATAAGTTCATCCTGTCCAACTTATTAGGAGAATCGGAATTCACCTATTATAACCTTAATACTTTTTTTCACAGCTCATTGGTCGTTGTTATGATTGCACTTACAGCAGGATATATCAAAATGCTTCGTACATGGGATATAACTAATCAGGATAAAATTCGGCTGGAGCTGGAAAAGTCACAGGCTTATAATCAGTTATTACGCTCCAAGATCAATCCTCACTTCCTTTTTAATACACTGAATAACATCATCAGTCTGCTCGAATTCGATAAAGAAAAAGCCAGGGATTCAATTATTGAGCTGGGAGATCTTATGGCCTATATGGTGTATGAAGCAAATGAAGACTTTGTACCCATCGAAAAAGAAATTAAGTACATACGCGATTTTATCGCTTTGCAGTCTCTGCGTATAGGAAAAGATGAATTTGTGGATTTTCAGGTAGATGGCGATCCAGCGGGACTTGAAATTGCTTCCATGCTACTCATCCCTTTCATTGAAAACACCTTTAAGTATTGTGATTTTTCCTGCTGCCCTGGAATTTTCATTCGTTTGGTAATCAAAGGAGAAGAACTTACATTCAGATCTGAAAATAAAATTCAGCGGGAAAATATTGAGTTTAAAGAAAAGGGGGGGTTCGGCATCGAAAATGTAAAAAAGCGGCTAAAACTACTCTACCCGGATAAATATTCTCTTCATATTGGATTTAAAGATGAATATCACAGGGTGGATCTTAAGATCACCCTCAATCGAAAAGCCTGAAATCCCTCGTAAATACTTATACCCCTGCAAAGAAAGAGCCATAGCCAACTGCAAATCCAGGCCAGGGACCCTGATCTATTTATCTCTTCTGTCCTCTTCCCTACTCTTCCCCATAAACCGGCATCAACCACTCTTCCTCCTCCTCATACAAACTCATCGCGGCCCATCGAATGCCTCTTTTCATGATTTCAAGTGCCTCGGGCACTTCAAAATCAGCCACTACATGTCCGAGCGAGGAATAAAACACTCTTCCCTTGCCATAGCTTTTTTTCCATACAACGGGCATTACTGCACCGTCGATCCATGGAGCATGCTTGTCACTGAAAGTAGTCATAGCAAGAACTTTTACATTCGGATCCACGTGCATATAATATTGCTCGGAATTCATTTTGAAATCCCTCAACCCGCGGGTCACCGGATCTTCTTTGTCGGTAATATTTACCTCATAATCGATAACTCCACCCGGATGGGCTACCCATTGGCCGCCAACCATAAACTGGTATTCGGTATTCTCCCTGAAAGAATCACCGAGACCACCATGCCAGCCTGCAATACCGACTCCTCTTTTTATTGTTTCAAGAAGCCCCTTTGCCTGTTCCTTTTCAATTTTACTCATAGTCACTACCTGAACGATCAGGTCGGTCTCTGCCATAAGTACAGAATCGGTATAACAATCAAGACTGTCAAATACTTTTACTTCCGCCCCTTCCGACCGCAGCCAGGGAACAAAAAGATCACGGCATTGCTCAGGCTCATGGCCTTTCCAACCACCCCAGACGAACACAACATTTTTGCCCTTCAAAGGATTATCTGTTTTTTGGGCTGATATGTGATTCTGGGATTGGGATAAAAGAAAGATAACAAGGATAACTATGGTAGCCCGACAAGGTATAAATGTATTTTTCATGTAGTTAAATTAAAAAGTGTCTATCAATAAAGTCGAGTGTCTGATTTTGAACCGAACCGCCAATTGGCGGTGAGTTCAGCAAAGTTAATATTCGGTTGCAAGGCTTGTGACCGTGTGCGGAGGCACAAGCCGTGAAATGCGTAGTTTACTCGTGTAAAGGAGCAATTTCCCGGCGAGCATAACGCAGCAAACGGACATTATGGACAGACACTAAATAGAGCCTGTCAATAGAGTCGAGAGTCTGTTCCGATAGCTATCGGAACAGAATGTTCGAGATCAAGGCGCGCAAAAATTTTAAACCGCAGTATACTAATGTATTCGAGGATTTAAAATTTTTGCAGCAACGCAGATATCGGACATTCTGGACAGACTAAATGGGCGAGGTGAATATAGAAAAGATATGGGTTATTTACAAATGGGGGATAGGGGTGTGATATTGTTAATAACTATCTTATTAATTTACAATAGTTAACACTGTCTTCAGGATTAATTAACATTATTGAGGTATCTTAGCTTCGGATCGTGAATTAAAAAAGTAAAAAAAATGGAACATTTAACATCAGGAATCTGTGAGGAAGAAATTCTCAATACCAATGAAACGATGAATGATTTTTCCTTCTTTTTTCAAATGATCCGTGAATACAAAACCATGGATTTTGAAATGGCAGAGAAGATATTAAAAGACTGCGAATAAGTTTTATCAACCTGTTTCTTCCTGTATTCGCAGTATCTTATAATACTCTATGTATGCACCTTACATGGATTAAGCACTTCAACATCCGGATTTGACAGGACTTCGGCATTATCCGGCCAAAACCCATCCCCAGTTTTTTAACTCAGCGGCCATTTTTTTTGCGTTGCCCGTATATTGATCAAGTTCTTTCCAGAAAGAGGGGCCGTGATTATGATGTATGGTATGCACCAGTTCATGATAGATCACATAATCGGTCAGGTGACCGGGTAAACGCATAAGGTGAATATTAAGATTTATATTCCCTCTTGTTGAACAACTGCCCCAGCGGGTTTTCATGTTTTTCACCCTTACTGCATTTAACTTAATGCCCAATTTCTCCGCCAATTCATAACAACGGTTTACAAGAACAATTTTAGCTTCTTTTCTCAGTGTTTCCGTATATGCGTATTGTATCCATTGTTGTAGCTGACCGGGTGATATTTTGGCCTTTGAAGGAACAAATATCTCACACAAGCCCTGACTCAGCCTAAAAGATAGTTCCTCGCCGGCAACCGGGGTCAAAACAAACTCATGATATCTGGTCCTGGGAAGATTTTCCTCACTGTAAAGAGGTTTTTCCTTTTTTCTTTCCTGTATCTTCAGACATGTTTTTTCTATCCAGTCCCGTTTCTCTTCAATAAATTTTATAGCATCACGGTAACTCCCGTAATAGGGGATGATCATCCTTACCTTACCCTCAGGATCTATTCTGATGCTCATTCTCCGGCTCCCTTTTCTTTTTTTGATACTTACCTCACGGGAATTTTTCAGAAAATATATTTTTTCCTTAGGCATTATATAAAAATCTTCTATTATATTCGTTATCTTAAATATCTGATCAAAAAAAATAACAACTTAAATGCGCATAAAATTAAAAATTATCCTTTTAACAGGAATAATTTCTTTCAGTATTAGTGGGCTCAAGGCACAAAAAAAATGGGATCTGCAAAGCTGTGTCAACTACGCCCTGGAAAACAATATTCAGATCAAACAATTCAGGATTAATACCCTCTATTATGAAAATCAGCTCAGCCAGGCAAAATCCGACCTGTTTCCAAATCTGAATGCATCTGTCGGTTACGGTGTTTCTTTTGGTCGCGCACTTGACCAGACCACCTATGAATTTACCCAGGATCAGACAGTACAATCGCTGAATCCACAAATCAGTTCCTCTGTAACGCTTTTTAACGGTTTCATCCGGAAAAACACCATCGATCAGAGATCATGGGAATTCAAATCCAGTCTGCAGAATCTGGAAAAGCTTAAGAATGATATTTCACTGAACGTCGCGGGACAATATCTGCAGATCCTATTCAGTGAAGAAATATTAGCCGTATCTGAAGAACAACTGGATGTAACATCGACCCAGGTTGAGAGGACCCGGGCCCTCGTAGAGGCCGGCAGCCTTGCCCGGGGTTCCCTTTTGGAAATGGAAGCCCAACAGGCAGCAGATGAACTGGCCGTGATCAATGCTGAAAACAACCTTACATTAGCCTATCTGACCCTGAGCCAGCTCCTTGAACTGGATTCCATTGAAGGCTTTCAAATTGTTATACCTGAAATAACCGATATCTCAGAGGAAAATCTTCTTGTTCCTGTTAACCAGGTCTACACCGAAGCTCTGGGAATTCTCCCGCAGATCAGGGCAGCTGAATATGATCTCGAGGGCAACAGAGAGGGACTGAAAATTTCACAGGGTTCAAGGCTCCCCCGGCTCAATTTTACTGCCTCTTACGGAACCGGGTTTTCAGACATCCGTCAAGCTGTAATAAATATGGAGACCCGCACTATTCCAATAGGTGAAACAGCATCCGGAGAACAGGTCTTTGCTACTTCTACGGTTCCTCAATATGGAACCTATCCCATCACCGATCAGTTTACCGACAATGCCAGTACCAGCTTGTTTTTAAATCTGAGCATTCCGATTTTTAATAATTTCCAGGTGAAAAATAATATCAGTAATGCCCTACTCAACATTGATAATTCCCGGCTGGAACTGGAAAATCAAAAGAACATTCTTTACAAAGAGATACAACAGGCACATACTGATGCCGTTGCTGCATTAAAAAGATTCAGGTCCTCCGAAAAAGCCCTTGAATCCATGCAGGAATCCTTTAAATATACCCGTGAAAAATATGAAGTGGGCCTTGTGAATGCCGTTGAATTTAATGTGGCACAGAGTCAGTTATTACAGACTCAGTCGGAACTTCTTCAGGCAAAGTATGACTTTATTTTTAAAACAAGCATCCTGAGTTTCTATCGGGGGCAACCCATAACAATTCAATAACCTGAAATAAGAACCTTAAAATAGTAAATTTAAAATTATGAAATCTAAAAAACTCATCCGTTATATCGCTGTTTTGGCGGTTCTGGCCATTATTGTTTTACTGGTCGGGAAAAAACAGGGTTGGTTTGGCACTGAATTCAGAATAAAGGTTGCCGTTGAAGAAGGAAAAAAAAGAGACCTTATTGAGATCATTACGGCAAACGGCAAAATTCAGCCTGAAACAGAAGTTAAACTGAGTCCTGATGTATCGGGAGAAATTGTGGAATTAAGGATAAAAGAGGGAGATCCGGTTAAAAAAGGAGACTTCCTGTTAAAAATTAAACCTGACAATTATATTTCGATAAAAAACCGGATTGAAGCAACCCTCAACAGCACCCGTGCCAGACTTACACAGGCGGAGGCACAACTCGACCAGGCATCACTCGAATATAACCGTAAGAAAAAATTATGGGAGCAGAAGGCAATTTCCGAGGCTGAATATGAGCAGGCCATGACTGCCTATAACTCGGCAAAAGCTGAAAAAGAAGCATCAGAATATTCAGTTGCCAGCGCAGAAGCTTCTCTCAGGGAAGCGGAGGAAAACCTGAGGAAAACGTCAATTTATGCACCGATGAGTGGCACCATTTCAATGTTGAATGTAGAGCTGGGAGAACGAGTGGTCGGGACGGAACTGATGTCGGGAACCGAATTATTAAGAGTAGCAGACCTTAGCAGAATGGAAGTAGAAGTGGAAGTAAATGAAAATGATATTGTAAGGGTCCACTATCTGGACACGGCCCTGGTGGAGGTAGATGCCTATCTAGGTAGAAAATTTAAAGGCGTAGTTACCGAAATACCCGTTTCTGCGGCAACTGAAGGTCTGGCAACTGACCAGGTTACCAACTTCAACGTTAAAATACTGATGCTCCCTGAATCCTATTCCGACCTGGTTGCTGATAATAATCCCAATCCCTTTCGTCCCGGCATGTCAGCAACTGCTGATATTCAAACATCTAGAAAATCCGGTGTCTTCACTGTCCCTATTCAGGCCGTAACAACCCGGCCCGATACAACCCAAAAGAATCAGGAGCCTGCTCGTGAAAATACTGATTCAGATGATGACAGCATGAATGAAAATGATGAATTGATAGTTGTTTTTATTGCAAAGAATGATACAGCCCGGATGAGAGTGGTGGAAACCGGAATACAGGATGATCAGTACATTGAGATCCTGAAAGGTATTGACCCGGAAGAAAAAGTTGTTTCTGCACCCTTTTCGGCAATATCCAAAAAACTTGAGGATAAAAGCCTTATTGAAGTTGTAAAACGGGAAGATCTCTTCAAGGAGGAAAAATAACCAGCAAAATCAGATTATGGCTCTCATACTGAATTTTGATACATCGACGAAAATCTGCAGTGTTACACTTTCGGAGGATAACAGGATACTCGGTTTCCGTGAGAATACCGAGGGGAGAAATCATGCCTCATTGCTGACAGTTTTCATAGATGAAGTACTAAAGGAAACCGGCAAATCAGCCTCGGAACTGGATGCGATATCTGTCAGTAAAGGACCCGGATCATATACCGGTCTGCGAATTGGTATTTCCACAGCAAAGGGCATGGCCTATGCTTTGAATATTCCGGTTATTGCATTGCCTACATTGAAAATCATGGCATCCGGTTATCGTTCGGAAAAAGTAATAAACGATGTGAATACCCTGCTGTGTCCTGTGATCGATGCCAGAAGAATGGAGGTTTTTACAGAATTTTACACAAAGGATCTTGAAATCTTCAGAAAGGTAAGTGCCGATATAATTGAAACAGAAAGCTACAAAGAAATCAGGGATGGACACAAAATGATATTTTTCGGGGATGGGGCCCAAAAATTTGAAAATGTTTTAACCGGCAGCAATGTAGTTATTGATAAGGAATATGAAATTTCCTCACGGCATATGCCCATTCTTTCTCTCAAGGAATTTGAACAAAGGAATTTTGAGGATGTTGCCTATTTTGAGCCTTTTTACCTGAAAGATTTTATAGCAACCACCCCAAAAAAGAAGCTATTCTGAAAAGGCACGGTATTTGACTTATCAAATAAAAGTGTTTATGAGAGTGCTATCTGCTTTATTCATCATTGCCTTTACCAGCTTCGGGGGGGCCGCTCAGGAAACCGGAAATCACTTTACCTCCGGGGAAAAATTGCGTTTTATCATATATTACGGCCCTTTTGATGGCGGTTATGTTGATGCTGAGCTAACTAAAACATTTCTTGACGGCAAGCCGGTATATCACAGTAAGATGCTGGCAAAAACCACAGGACTCGCTGATAAACTCTATAAGGTACGGGACGAATATCAGGCATGGTTTGATCCGGAAACTATCCTTCCCCTTCAGTCTCTCAGGGATATCCAGGAAGGTAAATACACAAAATTCAATATTGTTCGCTATTATCACCCTGAGGAAAAAGTAGTTAACATCGAAAAAGACACCTTCGATATACCTTCCGATGTACGCGACATGGTATCCGTTTTTCACTATATACGAAATCAGGATTTCCGCTCTATGAAGTACAACGATATTATCAAAATAAACACCTTCTTCGATAATGAAATTTTCCCTTTCGATATGCGGTACCGCGGAATTGAGGAGGTCAAAACAAAAAATGGTACATTCGAATGCATCAAACTAGTTCCCTACGTGGAACCGGGTCGAATCTTTAATTCCGAAGACGATATGACCATCTATCTCTCCAACGACAAAAACCGGGTTCCTGTACGTGTAAAATTCAACTTGAAAGTAGGATCGGTGAAATGCGATTTGATTGAGTATTCGGGGTTGAAGTATTAAAGAAGTTGTGCAGTTGTGCAGTTGGAATCGAAGACGTGATGATTCTTCAATACATTCAGAAATCCTGGGAACTGTTGTTCAAAAAAATTCTCCGGAAATTATTTATCATATTAATAAAAAAAATTGTAATTCTTACAAATCTAGTACCCTGTTTTTTTAATAACCACCGAGCGCAGCACGGTAAAATTACGATCTGTGATCCAACTGCATAACTGCACAACTGCACAACTGCACAACTTCTTTTTTTCTTGCAAAAGACCAAACATTTCGCTTATTTTGTGTTCCTTTAAAATCATACCCTATGGCAACAACAGCAGATTTCAAAAACGGCCTTTGTCTTGAATACAATAACGATCTTTATACCATAGTGCAATTCCAGCATGTAAAACCAGGAAAAGGCGCTGCCTTTGTAAGAACAAAGCTCAAGAGCCTGACCACCGGGAAAGTAATTGAGAATACCTTCAATGCCGGCGTAAAGGTAGATGTTGCCAGGGTGGAAAGAAGACCTCATCAGTTCCTTTACGCAGACGATATGGGTTATCATTTCATGCATCTTGAAAGCTTTGAGCAGGTTGGTATTGAAGAAAAAATGATTGAGAACAAAGATCTTTATAAAGAAGGTCAGGAAGTAGAGATCGTTTTTCATGCCGACACAGAAACCCCCCTTTCAGTCGATCTTCCTCCTTTCGTTGAACTGGAAATAACCTATTCCGAACCCGGTATAAGAGGAGATACCTCATCCAGTACCGCGCTAAAACCTGCCACTCTTGAAACCGGAGCTGAGATCATGGTTCCTATTTTCATCCAACAGGGAGAAAAGATCAAGGTGGATACCAGGGACCGGTCGTATTCGGAGAGGGTGAAGTAGGGGGGGCGGTAATCGGTGATCGGTGATCGGTGAGCAGTAATCAGTGATCGGTAATCGTCACCAACCCTGACAGGGCATACGCGTCAACTTAAGACCCTTCATCTGTTTTGATTGGAAGGAGAGAG
>CAYRTD010000136.1:0-10130 GCA_964426915.1 uncultured Bacteroidaceae bacterium
ATCACCGATTACCGATTACCGATCACCGATCACCGATCACCGATCACCGATTACCGATCACCGATTACCGATCACCGATCACCGATTACCGATCACCGATTACCATTTATGGCTTGATGGGTTAAAAACCAGAATGTAAATATCAATAATCGTTTTTCAGGAGGAGTTGGTGAAAAAAATAAGAATAATTCAGACAAGGAAAATCGCGGGTAATGCTTTTATTATTTCACTCGATTACCGGCCACATTTTATTCCGGGACAGGTAATTGAACTTACCGAAGACCCGTACCTACCCCCAAGATTATACAGCATTTGCAGCGCGCCGGGAAATGCCAGCCTGGATGTGCTTTTCGACATTAAAGAACATGGCAGACTGACGAAATATATGGCAGGAACCTCACCGGGTGATTTTATTTTTGCCGGTAAACCTTCGGGGAAATTTATATGCAGGAAAAATGAGAAAGCCTGGTGGATAGCATCAGGCACCGGTATTGCGCCCTTCGCATCCATGTTCTTTTCCGGAAATACCGGTAATAAAGTACTTATTCATGGCGGTCGTAAACTTGAGTCATTTTATTTTCAGGAATATTTTCAACCGGTACTTAAAGATAATTACATCCGTTGTTGTACTACTGAGACTGATGAAAATGTGTATTCCGGCCGACTTACCAGCTGGTTGAAAGAACAAAATAGTCTTCCCACGGATAATAAATACTATCTTTGCGGAAGTGCAGAAATGGTCGTTCAAACCCGCGATATTCTGGTTTCGAAAGGCATAGTTTTTGATTTAATCGTGGCGGAAATTTATTTTTAATATGGGAAAAGAGGCTTTATTGGGAAAAACCCTTTCAGAACTGAAAGAAGTTGTGGGTAAACCGGGACTTCCCGCGTTTACGGCGCAGCAACTGGCCGACTGGTTATATAAAAAGGATGTGGAAAGTATTGACGAAATGTCGAATTTATCCTTGAAAAACCGAAAAATACTTGCTGAAAATTATAGCTTAGGAACCAGGAAATATCTGAATTTTCAGGAATCTTCCGATGGCACAAAAAAATATCTTTTCCCCGCTTTAAATGGTAAATTCATTGAAGCTGCATATATACCCGAGAGCACCAGGGCGACCCTGTGTGTTTCATCCCAGGTGGGATGTAAGATGGGATGTCTGTTTTGCATGACAGGCAAACAGGGCTTCCAGGGAGATCTGACCGCCGGAGAAATTATCAATCAGATAAGAAGTATACCCGAAAGAGATAAACTGACAAATATTGTTTACATGGGAATGGGCGAGCCTCTCGATAATACAGATGAGGTTCTCAAAAGCCTTGAAATATTAACTTCCGAATGGGGATTCGCTATGAGCCCCAGAAGAATTACGGTTTCTACCATCGGGATGATCCCCGGAATGAGAACATTTCTGGAAAAAAGTGAATGTCACCTGGCCATAAGTCTCCACACCCCATTTGATGAAGAGCGGAAAAAACTCATGCCGGTAGAGAATGTATACCCGCTGAGGGAGGTAATGGCAGAAGTCAGGAAACACAACTGGTTCAGACAAAGACGGATATCATTTGAATATATTATGTTTAAAGATCTGAATGATACAGCTAAACATATTCATGAATTATCAAAATTACTCAACGGAATTAAATGCAGGGTCAACCTTATTCGTTTTCATACCATACCCGATACACCCCTTGAAGGATCGCCGGATGCTGTTATTGAAGAATTTAAAAACAAACTGAATGAGAAAGGCATAACCGCCACAGTAAGACGTTCACGGGGAGAGGATATCCTTGCTGCCTGCGGGCTTCTTTCCACAAAGGAAATGGTGAAGAATACCGGTGAAGAAGACTTTTAAACCATAGCTGCTATACTAACAGCAATCGGTCATGAGGTGATCATTCATTCTGTATCGGTCCTCTACCTGTTTCCAATTTATAAGATTCCAGAATGACTCCACATAATCCAGTCTCCTGTTCTGGTAATCCAGATAATATGCATGCTCCCATACATCACAAACCAGAAGGGGAGTTAAATTCTCCACAATGGGATTCCAGGCGTTGGGGCCCTGCATAATGCTAAGTTTTCCATCCAGATCCTTAACGAGCCAGGCCCAGCCCGAGCCGAATAAAGTTACTGCAGCCTGTAAAAAATGCTCCTTAAAAATTTCAACATTCCCAAATCCGTCTTCAATGGCATCTTTTAACTCGCTCTCATTTATTTGTATTGATTCACGGCTAAGACAATGCCAGTAAAATGCATGGTTCCATACCTGAGATGCCTGGTTAAAAATATTTCCCTCCGTTGCTTTTATAAGCTCTTCAATTGACACCATTGCCCAATCGGTATCCCTGGTCATTTTATTAAGCTTATCAACATAACCCTGATGATGTTTTAAATAATGAAATTCAACAGTATTTTTGCTGATATTAGGCTCCAGATAGTCAAAGGAATAGGGTAACTCTGGGAGTTTAAAATTCATCGGATTTAGTATTAGGGTTTCGGATATAAAAATATAAAACAGGAGTTTAATAATCCCTTAAGAGTACTCATTTTTGATTAAATAAGCTTTGTTAGTTACCAGAAGATAATTCAGTGATTTAAAAAAAATAATTATGTTAAGAAGACTGTGAGAGTGTCCATATAGAGTCTGTCAATAGAGTCGAGAGTCTGTCCATAAAGTCGGGTGTCTAAGAATTGCATTTTTTGCTTTGAAAGAACAGATCCTAAGGGTTTTCGAAACCTCAGGGACTGTTCTTTCTGCTGATTGGTAATTTCAACTCACTCCTTCTCTTATAAATATTGAGTGCGATAAGAGAAGCTGCTATAATTGTCATACCTGCCAGAGCCACCCATGTTGGATTTTCTTCCGGTATAATTATCCATGCAAGCACAGCTCCGACTACCGGTATTAGAAATTTCCAAAAATTCAGATTTGACACTTTCACTCCCGGTCTTTTCAGCAGGGTAAACCAGATTGAAAAGGCAGCAGCAGAGAGAAAGCTAAGCCAGCCCAGGGCGCCGTAAAAGATCAGGGGCTTATTCCCGGGTTGAAGTCCTTCTACAAAGAGAGAAAAAATAAATAATGTTCCGCCGCCAATGATCATGGAAGCGGAGCTCAAAATATAAGGCGGCACTTTTATAGCATCCCTGGCAACAAAAATATTCCCAAGACCGGAAACGAGATTTACCATGAGAAGAATAAGAACTCCGAGGATTCCGACCTCTTCTGCAACTGAGAAATTATTTCTTCCTAAGCTTACCAGCACGATACCTAAAAACCCCAGAAAAAAAATAAAAAATTTCTTAGCAGACATTTTATCTGCCGGCATCATAAAATGAGCCAGTAATGCTATGAAAACAGGTCCAGATCCTATAACTATAGCTCCCAGAGCAGCCGGAACCATATTTAGTCCGGTATAAAATAAAGCATATTGCAGAAAAGTATTAAGTAAGGCGATCAGTAAAATAATTTTCGTATTTTGTTTCAGTATCTTCCAGTAATATTTCAAGCTTCCTGCAAAGGGGAGAATCAACAAACCCGAAAGAAAGAAACGCTCACCGGCAAATTGCAGAGGAGTCTCATATTTCAGCCCCAACTTAACCCCGACAAAAGCAGTAGACCACAGCAGGCAAGCGATAATTGCCATAAAACCGGTACTGAAGATGATTTTTCTCATTTTGATAAATAGCCCGTAAAATTGAGGATTTTGCTCATCATTTCCCAATATTGCCTGAAATAAGCAGAGTGAAAGAGTTGAAGTATCTATAAAACAATCCCTTCTACCTGTCCTGTGCAATTAGTTTTCCTGTCCGGTAAAAAGCTGCTGAAAATCACTACCTGTAGGATTCTGGAATACACTTAGGTCAAAATACTCCAAAGCGGCAAGTACGTGGTCAAAAATATCGGCCTGGAGTGCCTCGTATTTAGCCCACTCCTGCTCCTTGCTGAATACATATATTTCAAGTGGAATACCGGTTTCAGAAGGCTGCAGATGCCGGATCAGAAATGTCATTTCGTTCCTGACCTTAGGATGTTGTTTCAGGTAAGCTTCCAGGTATTTTCGGAACACCCCCAGATTGGTCATTCTTCTTCCATTAACAGGCATTGTAGAATCCACTTTATGCTCTTCGTTGAATTTGATGATCTCCGCTTCCCTTTCGGCAATATACGCCTGGATAAGTTGTATTTTTTTTAATTCCTGCTTCAATTCCTCGTCAAGGAACCTTACACTTTTCATGTCAATATTCAGCGATCTTTTTATTCGTCTTCCCCCGGATTCCTCCATACCTTTCCAGTTGTGGAAGGACTCGGTAACGAGAGCATAGGTAGGGAAAGTACTAATGGTTTTATCCCAGTTCTGAACCTTCACCGTATTCAGGCTTATCTCCAATACCGTTCCGTCGGCTTCCCGGCTGGGCATGGAAATCCAGTCGCCCGGTTTAACCATATTATTGGCCGAAACCTGTATACTCGCAACCAACCCTAGTATCGTATCTTTAAAAACCAGTAAAAGCACTGCGGCCAGGGCTCCCAGTCCGGCAAAAAGACTTAAAACAGGGGTACGGGAAAGTATTGAGATCAACAGAATAATGCCGATAAAAAAGATGAAGATCTTAATTACCTGTACGTAGCCTTTTATGGGTTTTTCTCTTGAAATCGGGAAAGTAAGATAAATTTCGTGCAGAGCACTTACAAAGGAATCCAGTACCAGGATTGCGATGATGATCATGTATAACCGGGTAAGAAGCTGGATAAAGTCTACGATTCCTACCGGATCGAGTGCATAATCTATAGTGTAGTTTATTACAAGTGCCGGAGCAATATGAGCCAGTCGGGTGAATACCTTTTTATCAAAGAAAATATCATCCCAGGTTGCTTTCGTCTTTTTTGTATAGCTCTTTAAACTTGTAATGATGATCCTTTTTGCTATCCTGTCGGCTATATAGGCAAGAATAAAAATAATGGTGAAGATGATAATGCTTTCCAGGAAGTCAGCATTCTGCTGACTTAAACCTGCCCGGACAAGCAATGAATTTAATTCTTCAATCCAGCTTTCAATCATATCTTAACAACTTTGTTTTTCAGAAGCGAAATTATAATTTTACTTCAAATCAAAAAAGAAAATTCTGCTTGTCTTTAATATGACCAATAATAAAACTATGAAATTTTTACTTTTATCCCTTCTGACGATTTTTTGTCTGAACCTTTTTGGCCAGTCCAAATTTGATGAATTATTCACCGGAGAAACCCTGCGGCTGGATTATGTGCTGGCAGGAAATAATGCTGAGTCAAAAGCTTATTTTCATAAGCTATCGAAAGAATTACACTGGCCGGGAAGCCGATCCGGCCATAATGAGCCTTATATAAACGGAAATTACTATTTTGAGATCTTTGGTCTGAAGCCCGATTCGGTAATTTACAGGAAATCATTTAACAGTCTTTTTGGTGAATGGCAAACTACCCTGGAGGCAGAATATATGTTCAGAGCTTTTCAACAAACCGCCTACTTTCCCTGTCCCAAAGATACGGTGCTTTTTCGGCTGTATAAAAGAAAGAACAGAAATATATCCGTCAAATTAATGGAAGTAAAAGTTGATCCCGGTAATTTTCTTATTCCCATAAAGACAGCAATACCCGTCTACACTAATGTTCTGTATAACGGAGAACCCGATAAAAAGGCCGATCTTCTTTTCATTGCAGAAGGTTACACCCCTGAAGAAAAAGAAAAATTTATTTCTGATGTACATCGTTTTACTGAATACCTTTTCGGGCTTGACCCCTTTAAGGAGAAAAAAGATAAATTCAATATAAGAGCATTACACTCATTCTCATCCGAATCCGGTACAGATAACCCCGGGACATCGCGGTGGGTTGAAACCCCCGCTTCTACAGGTTTCTATACTTTCGGCAGTGAAAGATACCTCACAAGTTCCGAATACTGGAAAATTTGCGACCTTATTGAAAATGTTCCTCATGACCATATTCTTATTTTGGTAAATACTGACAAATACGGAGGGGGAGGAATATATAATCATTACAGCATTTTCACCTCAGACCATCCCCTTTCCGAAATTGTTTTTGTACACGAATTTGGTCATGGTTTTGCAGGACTGGGCGATGAATATTACGATTCGGAAGTTGCTTACAATAACTTTTATCCACCCGATGCGGAACCTCTTCCTCCCAATCTCACTACACTTGTGAATTTTGAATCGAAATGGAAAAATATGTTATCACCAGGTATACCGGTGCCTACACCCGCAATAAAAAAATATAAAGATAAAACGGGAGTATTTGAGGGTGGAGGATATGTAGCCAAAGGGGTTTACCGGCCTCAGCAAACCTGCCGGATGAAATCTAATGATGCAAGGAGTTTTTGCAGGGTTTGCCGGAAATCCCTCAGCCAGATGACTGATCACTATTCAGAATAGAAATATAAAAGCTTATAACAGAAACCATATTACCGGGAATTGCAAGATCAGAGATCGGTCCCATTTATAAATGGAAAGGATACTAAATATTGCCATTTAACATAATATTTTCGATACTTTTGATAAGTTAATATTTTCAATCTGTTATTTTTGTTAGCTTTGAAAGCAAAGCAATAAAACATCTGTGAGTCGTTTTTCGCAAGAAGAAATAATTGATGGTCTCAGGCGCCGTGACAACAGGATCCTGAAGTATATCTATAAGCACAATTATACGGCTATACAACGTCTTGTACTGTCAAATAGCGGAACAGAGGAAGATGCCAAAGATTTATTCCAGGAATCTCTTATGATCGCATTTAAAAATGTCAGGAAAAAGAAAAAATTTACTCTCGAGAGCAGCTTTCAGACCTATATTTATTCCATTGCCCGACTTCTTTGGCTGAAAAACCTGCGTGACAAAAACAATGAATATGATTTGAAGGAGAACCAGCCTCACCTTGAATTTGAAGACCCCTTGCCCTTTAATGAAGATGACTTACGATATGCTATTTATCAGAGAGCCTTCAAAGAACTGCCTCAGGATTGCAAGGACATCCTCCAAATGACAAATGACGGTAAATCAAGAAAAGAGATAGCTGAAAAGCTGGGATTTAAAAGTGACAATTATATATCCAAACGAAAGCACTACTGTAAGGAACATCTCATAAATAAGATAAAAGAAGATCCGGAGTTTGACAATTAACGAAGCTTACGACTATTTTTTCCTTCTTTCTTACTTTTTCTGTAAAAAAACCAAAGCAAAGGTAAGGGGAGCATAAGAATTCCCAGATTCATAAGGTGAACTAGGTCTTTATTCGTGTAAATAGGGTCTGTATCCCCCACCAATACAAAACTTGACCAGAAAAAGGGATTGGATTTAAGCTGATCCGCATTGCGGAGAAAATCTATTTTTGACAATCGCAGAGCATCACTTTTGGAGACCCCCTGATCGAGGTAAAAATAAAATCTTTCCATAAGCTCAACGGTAGATTTATCGGCTACTTCCCATAAAGTCATGAGGATACTCGGACAACCTGCATAGGCAAATGCCTGGGCAAGACTCTGAATACCCTCGCCTTCCTGAAGCTCACCGAAACCACTATTACAGGAGCTGAGAACTGCCAGGTCTGCATTAATCTGCATATTGTATATCTCATAGGTATGAAGAAAGCCATCGTCGATACTGTCAACCATCTGAGTGAATGCCAGTTTGGAGTAAAGGGGATTTACATCATCAAGAATGGTATGCATTGCAAGATGGAGGACCTTATAATAAGGCGCACTTCTTTTAAAATTGCTCTCGGTTGCCGCCAGGTCCTGGTAAACATCTGTATCCATAAAACCGGATATCTTTTCCACCTCCTCCTTTACTCCCGGTATACGTATCAGCCTTTCCCTGTCGCTTTGTCTTAATAATTCAAATCCGGTATTTTGTGCATTTACATTGATGTAGGAGGGCGCAAATGCAAGGATCTGTCGTGTAGTCTTTGATCTTGCTCCCGGTTCCATAAAATATACCGTAGCCGAAAATGAATTACTAAACCCATGATCGAGAACCAGGTAGGGTAAGTTATAGTAGCTGAAATTATCCCCGTCAACCGGTTTTGTTAAAAGTGCTTCAAAAGAAACATAAGATATTTCACCATCGGGTACAAGAATAACATTTTTACCTTCAATATTCTCCTTTATCGGTTCGATAAGCAACTTATAAAGCTGATGCCCCATTCTCGAATAATCACGGAATGTTTCTCTGACACCATAGGAAAAGCTCTGCTCTGTGATCACCTTGTAAAAGTCAAGGCAGAGACTTCTGAAAGAAGTATCAATTCTCTGCTGATATATGTTGGTTTCTTTATTGGAAAGAACATAGGTAAAAAGAAGACTGTCAGTAAGCGAATACTCAAGAATTACTTCGTTTTTACCAAGTTCCTTTTGCACCAGTTGGGAACTTATAACCCGGGTATCATACTTTAACCGATAATATTCAGGATAATTTTCCTCAAAAAACTCAATTAACTGATCATGCTCCTTATTCAGATCAAAGAGTGAACTTTCCCAGTTTCTGATTTTTTTATTATCAGGTTTCTCCAGGTTTCTCTCCTCCAGAACAAATTCCGTAAATGCTGAGATTTTTTGCAGGACCTCCGATTCCTGCCTTATCAACCCAGGAGGAATGCCACCGAATTCCATCGCTTGCTCTGCACGAAGATTGATCAACAGACTAAATGCCTTTGATCTTTCACTTAACTCAAATGCATGATTTCGGTATTCTTCTTCTCCGGTCAGAACAAAAAGGTCATAATTGATTTTCTCAGCTATCTTAAATATCTCCGTTTCTGCTTCACTAATATAATACTTATGATTTTCATGATCATATTTCCATTTCAGCTTTTCTATTAAAGAAAGCGTATAATCCGCATTTTTTTTGGCTTCGAGAAGGAAATTTATGTTTCCCTCCTCTTTGTGAAGATATAAAAGAGAGAGAATTTTATAACGCAAATGAAAGAAAACTGGATCGTAATCGTTAAAAGAATCAGGATCTGGATTATCATATTTATCATCTATTATGAATTCATTAGATAAATTCATAAAAGCTTTTTGGACGTAATCAAGTGTCAATAAGTAGTTACCTTCATTAAAAAAGTATTTAATAATATATGTATAAACGGTATTATATAATGGATGTCTGTTTCCATAGCTTCCCCTAAGAATTTCAAGTGCTTTTAAATAATCTGACAATGTTTGATCATTTTTTGGGTCTATTTTATATTCATATAATCCTCGATATAAATAATAATAAATTAGTCTATTACGACTATTAGTTTTATCAATATACTCTTTATAAAGTGAAAGGTATTCTACTACATATTCTTGATGTTGCTTGAATCTTTCAGAAAACAAATAAGTATGAACTATCATGTCATAAATAAATAGTTTGGATTCGAGGTTATCAGAATACTCTTTTTCAGCAATTTTAAAATATTGTAAAGCTTTCTCCTCATTATTGTTTTTTAATTCAATTGAACTGCTTAATGAATATAAGAGTGCCATGTTTAAATAGGAAGGTACTTCTATTGTATCCAATATTGATTTCGCTTCATAAATATATCTTCCTGCCTTATAAAAATTTTGTTTTATATAGTATAAGGAACTTATATTATAATAGACTGCTGCAAGCCGACCTAAAGATTCCTTATCTTTTTGAAAGATCATCTCTGCTCTTTCATAATAGTCTAATGCTAGATCTGCACGGAAGGTTCTCTTATTTAATATTCCCAAATTTGTATATGTATTAGCAATACTCTGCAAATTATCCGGCTGGTATGTTTTTTTTAGTTCCAAAACTTCCTTTAACATTCTTTCAGCTTCATAAAAAAAACCGTCTTCGTAGAGTAAAGTAGCTTGAGTGTTTTTTGCAGAAATAATGCTATCACTTTTTAAAAGGAGTAATGAAGAATCAGCCACAAGGGGTGGCATGGCCCCAAAAAGGAAACCCAAGAGAATGAATATTTTTTCTTTTGCCTGCATAGGAAAATATCAAACCGGGGTAAAATTGCAAAAACTTTTGATTTTTTTGAAAAAAAAGTCAGTTTATAATCACTTGAATATCTGCATATTGAAAATTATTTTGAAAAAAAATGAAGAAAAAGTGCTT
>CAYRTD010000137.1:0-10113 GCA_964426915.1 uncultured Bacteroidaceae bacterium
CAGTGGGAAGGCAGGCGGGCCTGCCCCGTTCTTTTACGGGGGCGCGCAACCGCGTATCGCCGAAGCTTTAGGCTCCTACGCTAAAGCTTCAGCGACAGCGTGCGGAGGCACAAGCTACTCTGCGCTGCGCCTTCGGGCAAGCTTTATGCGAACACGGTCAACGAATACCGGTTATTATTATGAGATCCCTCGGCTGTCGCTCAGGATCAGTTCGACTAAATGATTTTGAAAACCAAAATCATAGTCTCACTGACATTATGGACAGGCACTATTTAGATTTAACCTGCTTTATAGAAACTTCATTTCCCGAGGACTTTCCTTTCGAAAAATCTTCTGCATTCTGCAGAGTTGTATCTGCAATCTGCTCCAAAGCTTCGTGGGTGAGGAATCCCTGGTGGGCAGTGATCAGTACATTGGGAAATGTTAACAACCGGGATATCATCTCATCATCAATGATCTTTTCAGAAAGATCTTTAAAAAATATTTTTTCTTCTTCGGAATATACATCAATCCCCAGGTAGCCCAGATGCCTTTCTGCTAGTGATTCGATCACATCTGGTGTATTGATCAGTTTTCCCCTGCTTGTATTTATAAGCATAGCCCCTTTTTTCATACTATCCAGCGTTTCTTTATTAATTATGTGATGAGTATCAGGGGTTAAAGGACAATGGAGAGAAATGATGTCAGACTCCCGGAAGAGTGTCTCTAATTTCACATACCGGACTCCCATTGATTCAACTTCTTCATTCTTATGAACATCATAGGCTATAATTTTGCATCCGAAGCCAAGCATAGCCCTTGAGAACTCTTTACCAATATTACCTGTGCCGATAACTCCAACTTTTTTGTCGTGAAGATCAAATCCCGCCAGCCGTTCAAGTGAAAAGTTACTGTCCCTCACTCGGTTATAAGCTTTGTGTATTTTCCTGTTGAGACTCAGAATTAGAGCTACTGCGTGCTCTGCCACTGCATGAGGTGAATAGGCCGGTACGCGCATGACTTTTATGTTATATTTATCCGCGGCTTCGAGATCTACGTGGTTAAATCCCGCACAACGCAGTGCAATGAGACCGATATTATGCTCAGACAGGATCTTAAGAGTCTCATCATTAAGTTTGTCATTTACGAAGGCACAAACCGCATCAAAGCCTGAGGCGAGTTTTGCCGATGAGGGTTTCAGTGAAACTTCGAAGAAACTAAGCTCATGATCGCGATTCTCATTTGCCGCATTAAAATATTTCTGGTCATATGATTTAGAACTGAAAAAAGCAATTTTCATAATGAATGTTTTTGGATTTACGATTTAAAAATTTGTTGATTTTTTTAAATCAGTCAAGGTAGATTTAGTATTGGTATAGTTCTCTTAGAAAAGAACATATTATCCGGACTTTTGTTTGAGGATAGTACGGCTATTTATTAACCGGAAGTATTGTGTTTAACAGTGTGCCTGAATTGCAATCCGCTTACTAACATCCCTTGAAGTCAAAATAACAGGAAGAAATGGATCGTATATGATTTATGCAGATTTCTTAAATTAATCTAAATACCTGAAGAAGTTCAGAAAAAGCTTGATGAAACTAATCTTCAGGGATCCGTATAGGTATGTTATGAAACCAGACCTTATCACCATGATCCTGAAGGGCAATATGACCTTTTTTCGCCATTCCATAATCGGGAAAATCTTTCCATTTTCCGGATTCCTTCCGTTCTTTCCAATCCTCAGACCACAATTCATATTCCAGTATTTTTTCTCCGTTCAGCCAGTGTTCCACATGACTGCCAAAAACGATAATCCGGCTGGTATTGAATTCTCCTGCAGGTTTTAGTGTTTTTGATTCGGGAGCATGCATAGCATAATTGGCGCCTGCTTTCTGCCAGTCTTCGAGGGGGGAATCGAAGTCTTCATCATCAATAAGTTGGTATTCGGGCCCTGTTGCATAGGTTGTTTGGTAATCGTTTTCGAGGACATGGAACATATTAACAAATTTAGCATGGGGGATTGGAAAAAACAATGCTGATGCAAACAACTCTGGTTTTTTATTGTTTTTCACCGATATAAGCTCCAAACCGATCTTTTTCCAGAGAGGAAATATTTCCTGTTGGCTAAAGGATGATTATCTGCTACAGGCTGTGGGACCTTTTGACGAATTAGCCAATAGTAAAATTAATTTTTCTATATGAAATTTATAATATTTGAGGCAGAATACCTATCCTTGTCAGAATTTTAATCATGTACTTTTAGATGGAGATCTTTATGAAGCGATTAACCAAATATGATGTTACGGGTCTTGGTTCCCTTGCAGTGGATTTTATCGGAAGCATCGAAAGATGGCCCTCTGCGGGAACAAAAAACGGATTAAAGAAGTTTGATGTATATGATGGCGGACTAACAGGAACTGCGCTGACAACGGTTGCCAGGCTTGGTGGCAGAGCCGCTTATATTGGAAAACGGGGTAGTTCCGAAATGGCAGAAAGGTCTATAAAAGCACTTGAGAAAGAGGGTGTGGATTTGTCTATGACCAGCTTCGATCCCGAGAGTGAACCGATAATTGCAATGGTTTTTTCCAGTCCCGGGCAAAAGGAAAGAAATATCTTCTTTCAAAAAGAAAATCTAAAATTTCCATTCCCCCATGAAATATCTGATAAAAACTGGTTTAAAAAAACAGAAGTTTTTTTTACCGATCACGTATCCGGAGAGGCCGGGGTAAAGGTGGCAAAAGTTGCTATCGATGCAGGGGTTAATGTTGTTGTTGATATTGAAAGGATGCAGGATAATGTAAACGGATTGCTATCCAATGCATCACATATTATTGTAGGTGAAAAATTTGCCCGGGAGTATTCCGGCTCTGCGAGTTTTAGTGACCAGGTTAAATCCCTAAAAAAGAAAGACTTTCAGATAATAATTGTAACCCGGGGTGAGAATGGCTGTAATTTTGCAATTAACGGGTCAAAAGTAAATGTTCCCGGATTTCAGGTGGAAGTGATGGATACAACCGGCTGCGGAGATGTTTTTCATGGTGCATATGCATTTGCACTTGCCCGGGGATATTCTTCTGAAAGATCGGCTGTCATGGCTAATGCCGCTGCAGCAATTAAGGCAGGGCATATGGGGGGCAGACCCGGCATCCCAACAAAGGAGAAGCTGGATGCTTTCCTGAGCAAAAATGAAGTTATGACCGGGTAAAATAACAGTACCTCCCGGATTATTTCCTCAAAATTAAGCTGTTACCTCACTAGAGGCTTCAGGAAAAATTACATAATATGAATAAGAACACCACCGGAATTCTTTATGCCTGTTTTACCGCTCTTCTTTGGGGTTTTCTTGCTATTGCCCTTAAAGTATCGCTTCAGGATCTGGATCCGGTTACGGTTGTCTGGTTTCGTTTTTTTGTAGCCTTTTCCACTTTGTTAATCCTGATGCTGTTTTTTGACAGAAGCTTCGTCAAAACTTTCCGCAAACCACCCTTCATACTCTTTGTGGCCGCTTTCTTCCTGGGATTGAATTATTATGGCTTTATTACAGGTATTCATTATACCTCACCCTCATCGGCCCAGGTATTTATACAAATCGGTCCGGTTACCCTTGGCTTATCCGGTATCTTTTTATTTAAAGAGCGCCTGACATGGAAACATATAACAGGTTTTTTAATGCTCATAACCGGTTTCGTTATTTTTTATTCTACTCAGGTTGACGGATTATTAAAACAAAATGAAGAATTTACAAAGGGGATGCTCTTTGTAATCTTTGGAGGTTTATCATGGGCCGTGTTCTCTGTGTTTCAGAAAATTCTCGTTCGGACCTATAAACCCAACCACCTGAATCTTTTTATTTATGGCTTTGCAACTCTTATGTTCCTGCCTTTTGCCGATTTTTCGGTTGTTCCCGATTTAAGGATGGCCGACTGGTTGTTACTTGTTTTTCTTGGATTAAATACATTACTGGCATACGGCTCTCTTGCGCTGGCACTTAAATATGCAGAAGCCAACAAAATAAGTGTAATTATTACATTAAATCCTATTATTACATTTATTGTGATGGCCTTTCTTGAAGTATCGGCGGTAACATGGATAGCTTACGAGAACTTTACTTTGATGGGTGTTATGGGGGCTGCTGTCGTTTTTGGAGGTGCAATCCTGGTAATTACATCGGGAAAAAGAAAAGGGTAGGAGTTATATTTCCGACTTCGCATGCCCCTGTTTAGGTAGGTGGCAAGGTGATCTCACATTAGGTTAGCTGAGCTTTTAAGCTCTATCCTAAATCAAAAACTCAACATTTCGAACACACAGGGAGTGATACAAAGGTGCTCCATGTAAAGGCTGTTGAATTACACGGAGCACCGGAACTTTATAAAAACTTTTCAATCAAATTTTAATCTTTTCCTCCAGCTTTTTCTTTTTAAATATATTGGAGAAGGCCAGCATCAATAATCCAAAAATGATCATGAACACCCCGGACCAGAGGTTAATATTAATGTTGAGTGATTGTTCATACATCTCATTTCCATTTGTTACCCAACCGAAAATGGCCAGGATCAGACCGAAGATGGTGAACATAAAGCCAATTGGTATTTTTATATCTAAACCCATAATAGTATATTTTTTTTAGTTTTTTACCAGAAAAGGATACTTAAAATAATAGCTACAATACCAACAACCCAGGCAAGGAATGTAGGTCTTTGATACCAGTGTTTACTGTCATCAATAGTTTTCGGAGTTAGCTGGTAAACCAGTCCCCTGAGTTCTTCATCAGTTTTTGTTCTCTTTGTAGCAAGGGAGATGACAATGGTTGCAACAAGGGCTACAGAGAAAGCAATAATCGCTATCCAGAAGTTTTGAGTCATTTCACTTGGAAACTCGTGCAATGTGGTACCCGTCCAGCCACCTTTTACCAGTGTGGTTGCCCCGGCAGGTTTGGTGAAGCCGTGTACCAGTGCTGCTGACACTGTTCCGGTGAGGAGTCCCCAGAAAGCCCCATGGCCGGTTGTTCTTTTTGTGAACATACCCATCAGGAATGTAGCGAAAAGAGGTGCATTAATAAAGGCAAAAACAAGCTGGAGAAAATCCATTAAATTGTTAAACATCGCCGCTACATATGCTGTAAGGATACTGACGAGAACACCGAAAATCGTAGTAAGCTGTCCTACACGAAGATAATGTTTGTCGGATCTGCCAGGCACAATGTAACTTTGATAGATATCGTAGGTAAATACCGTATTGAAAGCGGTTACATTCCCTGCCATTCCACTCATAAAGGAAGCCATAAGCGCGGTTAATCCAAGTCCGAGGACTCCGGTGGGCAGAAAACGTTTTAACAGCATCGGTATCACAAGGTCATAATCATAACCATTTCCCTTCACAGGAAGATCAAAAGTTCCGTCTCCCGAATTCAACAGTGCCATTGCAATCATACCCGGAATAATCACCAGAAAGGGAATGAACATTTTAGGAAAAGCGCCGATAAGGGGTGTTTTTCTTGCATCGCTCATCGATCCGGCAGCCATTGCCCTTTGTACAACAAGGAAATTGGTACACCAGTAACCAAAAGACAGGACAAAGCCAAGACCGAAAACTATTCCCATCCATCCACCCATGGGATGTTCAGATGAAATGTTTTTCCATGAATGCTGGAATCCGGAAGTGTTTGGATTCAGGGAAAGCTTATCTACCATTCCTTCCCATCCGCCTATCTGAATAAGGCCGATAACAACAAGGGGAAGGAAACCTATAACGATAAGAAAAAATTGTAATACTTCATTATATATAGCAGAACTCAGGCCTCCCAGATAAGTATAAGCCAGGACTATGAATGCCGATATAAAAAGACTCATGTGAAAATTCCATCCCAGTAGAGTTTCCATTAGCAGTGCCAGTGCATACATGGAGATCCCTGAGGTGAAGATTGTCATTATAGCAAAGGAGAAGGCATTAAATCCCCGCGTTTTTTCATCAAATCTTAATTTAAGGTATTCGGGTACGGAGCGGGCCTTGGAACCATAATAAAAAGGCATCATGAAAATAGCCAGGAATATCATAGCAGGAATAGCACCGATCCAATAGAAATGTACGGTCGCCATTCCATATTTTGCTCCCGAAGCAGCCATCCCGATTACTTCGAGGGCACCCAGGTTTGCTGAAATAAATGCAAGACCTGTTACCCAGGAGGGGAGGGAGCGTCCGGCTTCCAGGAAGGCTGTTGCATCTTTCATATACTTTTTCAATGCCCAGCCAATACCCAGAACAAACGCAAAATAAATGATCATGATGGAATAATCAATTCCGGTGAGATTGAATTCATTCATAGTTTTAAGGTTAAATATTAGTAGTGTTGATGTTATAAATGAAACATCAAAAATAGAAACTAATATGTAAAAAACAAGAAGTCATATAAGGAAATGTGGTTGAAATATTGACATGTAAGATCATTGAGACTTACCTCCCGTATCCCAGTCAACTTAACTGGCAAACACCCATGACAGAATCACTATTTTGATTTTTTTACAATTATCCTTTTAATTCAGATTTGTTGTTTTAAACTTAAACGTTATTTTTACTCTTCTTAATTTTAGTTCTTTTTTAAAACAATTCATTATTTTCGAAAATTCATTCATAATAATATCTTAAAAGCTAACTAAAATGGCCACACTCGACTGGATTGTTCTCGGACTATTCATTCTTGCCCTTATCGGGATTATTTTTTGGGTACTGAGGCAAAAAGACAAAGACACTTCCGATTATTTTCTTGCAGGACGTGATGCAACATGGATCGCTATCGGCGCATCGATTTTCGCCTCGAATATTGGATCTGAACACCTTGTAGGGCTCGCCGGTGCCGGTGCAGAAAGCGGAATGGCTATGGCCCATTGGGAGATGCATGGCTGGCTGATCTTATTACTGGGCTGGGTTTTTGTGCCTTTCTATGCCCGAAGTGGAGTGTTTACCATGCCGGAATTTCTTGAAAAGCGGTACAATTCTCATTCACGATCATTTCTTTCGATAATTTCACTGGTAAGTTATATTCTTACAAAAGTAGCCGTAACTGTTTATGCTGGCGGGGTCGTTTTCAAAGATGTTTTTGATATCGACTTCATAACCATCAGCGGTTATCAGATCGATTTTTTCTGGGTGAGTGCTGTGGGCCTGGTAATAATAACCGGTTTGTATACGACATTTGGAGGGATGAAAGCGGTTTTGTACACTTCTGTGCTTCAAACACCTATACTATTGTTTGGGTCAATAGCCATTCTGATACTGGGGTTAACACAACTCGGGGGATGGAATGAAATGATGGAAATAACCCGCTCCACACCCGCTAACCAGTATGGAGATGGCATGGCTGATCTCATCAGGTCACCGAATGATCCTAATTTTCCCTGGACCGGGGTAATACTTGGATCTGCAATAATCGGCTTCTGGTACTGGTGTACCGATCAGTTTATTGTTCAGCGTGTACTTTCGGGGCGAAATCAGAAGCAGGCACGGAGAGGGACAATTTTTGGAGCTTATCTGAAGCTTACACCGGTATTTATTTTCCTCATTCCCGGGATGATTGCCTTTGCCATGACTCAGAAGATCGACCCCGAAACCCAACGTCCGCTTCTGGATCTTGCAAATAATGATGCCGCATTTTCCACCCTGGTAAAAGAATTGCTTCCGAAAGGTTTTACCGGGATTGTAGTAGGCGGTATCCTTGCTGCATTAATGAGCTCTCTGGCTTCTCTTTTTAACTCCTCTGCCATGTTGTTTACCGTGGATTTTTATAAAAAATATAAACCTGATGCCACCGAAAGGCATTATGTCAATGTAGGAAGAATGGCTACTGTTATTATTGTCATCCTTGGTATTTTGTGGATACCGGTAATGAAGAGCCTCGGAAAAGTTTTGTATGCCTATTTACAGGATGTCCAATCCTTGCTGGCTCCGGGTATTGCAGCCGTATTCCTGCTGGGGGTTGTTTCTAAGAAAACCACGCCATCAGCAGGTTTTACCGGACTTGTTGTGGGTTTTATACTTGGGATGCTACGGCTCGGATTGAAGGTCTATTATGGAGATACGGTTTCTGATGGTTTTATTTACCAACTGATCGTTGCTCCTAACTGGCTTCATTACGAGATCGTTCTGTTCCTGATAATTATCGCTCTAATGGTTATCGTGAGTTTTTTCACCGAAAAAATGGATCCGGCAAAAATCGAAGGTCTCTATCTCGGCTCTGCATCCCCGGAACAAAAAGCCCTTACACGGGCAAGCTGGAATCACTGGGATGTTATAAACTCTTTTATCATCATCGCGTTTATAGTTGCATTTTATATTTATTTTTGGTAATTCCATCCGAATTATGAGTCGACCCTACAAAGAACATGACCTTCATTATGTTGCAGTAGATGTAATTATCTTTGGATTCAACCGGTCAAAACTGAAACTTCTGCTGATAAAAAGAGAATTTGAGCCGGAAAAGGGAAAGTGGTCGCTTATGGGTGGTTTTCTGAAAAATGATGAAAACACAGATGAGGCAGCAGCCCGGGTTTTAAAAGAACTCACCGGCCTGGAAGGGATCTATCTTGAACAGCTCTCCGTCTATAGTGATATTAACAGAGATACTGCCGGGAGAGTTATAAGCATAGCCTATTATGCTCTTATCAATTCCGAAAAGTTTGACGATAGCTATGTCTACGGATATCACGGAAAATGGTTTGAAGTCAGGGAAATCCCTGGTCTTATTTTTGATCATAATGTTATGGTTAACAAAGCCCTGAAACGTTTGAGGAGAAGATGCCGGACAGAACCTGTTGGGCTGGAATTACTTCCCGAAAAGTTTACTCTTCCACAACTGCTGAAAGTTTACAAAGCCATTTTTCAACAGGATTTTGATAAGAGAAATTTCAGAAAAAAGATCCTGTCATTCGGAGTGCTGATGAGATTGGATGAAAAAGATATGTCAGGATCCAGGAAAGGAGCTTATCTTTATACATTCGACAGGGATAAATATAGGGAAATGGTTGAAAAGGGAATCCATTTTGAAATTTAACTTTTTAAATCTAAGTTATCCTTGCTGAAATGTAAACTGAAAAGTACTCACAGAATATTAATAGGAAATATTTTTTTGTGAACATTTACAGAGAATCTGAATATATTTGAAAAAATTCAGGCTTCTGCCGGATCTTCATAAAAAATCCTTAGTGGCAACGCTCTGGACGTATCGAAAAACCCGCATTCACATATCGAATATGAGTTTTCAGTGTGAATCGGAACAGTGCCTTTGTAGTATTGTTAGATACATTAAAACTTTAGGATTATTTATATTATTAATTCTTAACTCTTTTAATTTGAATTTTATGCTGGAAGATTTAAAAAAAACGGTTTGCGAGGCAAACAAAGCACTGGTACAACACCGGCTGGTTGTTTTTACCTGGGGTAATGTTAGTGGAATTGACCGTGAGAAGGACCTTGTCGCCATTAAGCCCAGTGGGATCGGATATGAATCGCTTAAGCCGGATGATATTGTTATCCTTGATCTGGAAGGAAAAATAGTGGAAGGTGAAATGAAACCTTCATCAGATACCGCAACACATATTGAGCTTTACCGCAACTTTAAAAACATCGGAGGGATCGTTCATACTCACAGTGAATGGGCAACTTCATGGGCACAGGCAGGTCGTGCTATTCCCTCTTTCGGAACCACCCATGCCGATTATTATTATGGAGATATTCCCTGTACCCGTTTTTTAGGCAAAGAGGAAGTGGAGGGGGAGTATGAAATGAATACAGGAAAAGTAATTGTTAAGGAATTTGAAGATAAGGACCCGGATAGCATTCCGGGAGTGCTGGTTGCCGGGCACGGTCCCTTTTCATGGGGGAACGATGCCCGGGAGGCCATTCATAATGCTGTGGTTATGGAACAAGTCGCAAAGATGGCCTATCGTACTATTGCCCTGGGCAATAACCACAGGATTGATCAGTATCTGCTCGATAAACATTATTTGAGGAAGCATGGGAAGGATGCTTATTATGGGCAGGGGGAGGGGGAGGCAGTGAGCAGTAATCAGTAATCAGTAATCAGTAATCAGTAATCAGTAATCAGTATGACCTTTCATAAATATGGTTGACACAAAGTTTACA
>CAYRTD010000138.1:0-10095 GCA_964426915.1 uncultured Bacteroidaceae bacterium
ACAGGCAAATTATCCAGTATACTGGTAATGAAAGCCCTGGAATCCTTAAGTGAGGTCTCAAAATTCTTTTGCTCAGTCACATCCATCACCGTCGACACCATGGTATTTTGTTCGATGAGCGGAATGTTAACAGCATTAATGATCCGAATATCTCCGTTCTTCCGGGTTGCCCGGATGTTATGCCAGCGCATTCGTTCCGGATCACCTGATTCGATATCTTTCATTATCCTGTTATAAATTTCTTCTCGATATTTATTATCAGGGTATGCCTTTCTGAAAAAAGTTTCGATATCAGTCATTTCCTCTTCCGGCCAGCCATATATTTCAAGAAAGCGTTTATTCATATATGTTGCATGTCCTTCATTAAATTTGTTGAGAGCAATGCCGATGGGTATATTATCCAAGACTGTCTGAATGAAGTCATTCTTCTGTTTTAATTCCTTTATATATTTTTCTGATAATTGTTTTTCTGATTTCTTATGCTTAAGGAATTCACTTAGAATGAGAAAGTAGATGATGAGAGCTGTTATTAAAACAAAGATGAGACCTTTGTAGGTTTGTATTTTGCTCAAATCGTCAGGATAGCCAAAATTTTTTCCTGCCAATATATCTGAAAAAATAATATAGACAATCCCGATTGTGAGGTAGATCAGAGCTATTTTAAATGCTCTGGAATTAAAATTTGAAGAGCGCATAGGCATCACAGATTAAGTGGCTGTAAACTCTTCTCTAATTTAAAAAAAATAAGTCTTAACACCATATTTAATCAAATGTTTAAGTTATTTATATTTAATTAATATTCAGTAATCAGGGAAGTCATAATAACAAGCACTATAAAAGATATGCATAAAACTAGTTTAGTGTCTGTCCATAATGTCCAATATCTGCGTTGCTGCAAAAATTTTAAATCCTCATATACGCTAGTATACTGCGGTTTAAAATTTTCGCGCGCCTTGATCTTGAACATTATGATCCAGACACCCGTCCCGAAAGCTTTCGGGAGATAGCCGAGGGATCTCATATTTAAGCCGTATTCGTGAGCTCGTTATCACTCAGTTCTGCGTTGCTACAAAAATTTTAGCTGCCTTTTTCTCCTGTAATTTTTCTTTTCCGTCCGAAGTACAAACTACAAACAGATATTAGACCCCGGGTATTCATATTTTCAGGAATTATTCTTTTTTACCTCTAAATAATTTAAGATCAAAACAATAAACATGAGTATCATAATTATTAAAACTATGAAATCTGATCGGTTGGTCTGCCATGTGAGATCATTATAATCCAAACCGATTAAAGTATAAATTAACAGGGCCAGAGCTGAAACTGCAATTACTATTCTTAGTGTTTTCATATACAATAATATAGGAGTAAATTTTTCACAGTAAATTTAATTTAACTTCAAATTTTTTTCCATTTTCAATATTTAAAAAAGAAACCCATTAATTCTTTGTTGATCTATATTTTTAATCGATAAAGAACTATTGCATTAATTCCAGAACCCTCTCCAGTGGGTAACTCAATCCAATTCCCAGAAACCAATACCTTCCCCTGTCGGTCATGGATATTTCCTTCAATACTCCTGAATCATCATAATAAGTAATTTCAAACTCCATAATATCTTCAAATCCAAACGCATATCCAAGCTCAAGCTGGAGAAAGAGCTCATCAACTATCCTTAACCGGAAACCAGTGCTGACTGTATATAAGGAATGAAATTTCGAGCCAGGAAGGTATCTGAATGCAACTGCTATAGAATCAGTATTAAAACCCGTGCTAATTACTTCCCCGGAACCTGAGTTATCCTCAATACAAAACAAATAGCCAAAGGACGTATACATAAATATCTTGTCCTTGTATAAATTCAGATCAAAGAATATCTTCAAAGGAATCTGGTAAGCCTCAGAAGCTCCAAAAGAAACATAATTGTTTCCAGCCACTCCTAAGGTGATCATATAGCCTCGTTCCATAAAACCAGTTTCGATACTGGTCATCTGGGAGATATCTTTTCGTAAAAGAAAATTATAAAATGCCCCGTCAGGATCGGGAGTATTGTAAATCCCATCGGCCCCACCGACCTTGCATGATTTACTGGTGGTGTATCCGAATCCTGCCTGGAACCAATTATAATTCTGAGCCTGGAGACAATTACCGGCAAAAACTATAATGAAAATAAGAATAATTCGCATTTAAACATCTATGAATAAGAGTCTGACTATAATGTCCATTTTAAGGATTCGCTTAAAAACAAATCCCACAGATTTTTATTCAGTTGGAATATAATATTTCACTGTCCTTCTTTCCGCCGGTCTCGGTCTAACTTGATTTCCTTTCGGAAACATGTAAAAAATTGCATGTTAATCCACATTTCATTGCAATACGCCAGCCGTCCGGCATTTTGATTCCCTGCATCCGATCTTGTTACTACTAATCAGTATGAATAAAAATACCTGTTACTGGTTTTGAAAACTTCATCGCCTACCAACCGGATCGTTACTATTTCGAAAGGATCAAATTTTACGGATATTTGATCGCCTTTCACATCTAATAATTCCAGGTTCTTTTCTGTTATATCAGTTTTGTAAACTTCCCTTATCTGGCCAAACCGGATTTGAAAATTGGCGGTACATGCCGAGCCGGATGTTTCGGCCAATCGTAAAATCAACTGCCTGAACAAGATCATCATGTTCCTTTTTAAAATATATAGTAGGCTCAACTTCCACGATTTTTAATGACATATCACTGGAGGATATATCGCTTCTGGATGATTGTCCAAAAAGTAATTCTGCTTTAAGTATAAGTATACTTAAAAGAATAATTGTTAAGGTAACCGGATGCTTAAGCATAGGATATTCTATTGATATTTTTGCCATAATTCATTTAATAAAATCATGCTTTCCTTTTTTATAATGCCATCAATTTCAGGTGATAAAAAAGGTTGGCCGTACACTATCTGGGCATATTTTGGTTCATAGCCGCCTAAATAGAAAGCCTCTGCAGAAGGAATATATGAAGTACATCCGTTGGTATATGCCAATACAATGGTTTGATCAAATGGAGAATGATCCTTAATATATAAGGCATATTCAACAAAAACTTCAGAGGGAAAAGCAAATATCGCCAGTGACTTTCCAAAAGCAAATGCCTGGATATGAAAAGGAAGGCCGGGATATGCATCCTTATTTTCAGCCAGAAAATCCAATCTGCTCACCCAGTTCCGAAAATCCATAAAAGAAGTACCGCTATTTAATTTCAAATTGTTCTCTTTAGCGGTTTTTATACTTTCCTCAATTCTTTTTGCGATGGATTCAGTGATTTCTTTATCCAGATATATGAATGGGAGGTGAAATTCCCGCTGGCCAAAACTGATTGGAGCGGGAGAAACCAATTTCCTTTTTTCCTTACTGTTTATTACGGCTTCTCCTAATAAATTGCCATCACTTTTAGCGGCTTCATATCCTCCTTTTAGGGATGAATTGATATTACCAGCACATCCCTGTAGAAATAAAGGTATAGATTCCGGGAAATGGGAAAGAATATAATTAGAAGCATATCCCGGATAGTCTGCCGAAAATTCAGTGCTGGTGGAATGAACCGAGACCGGATGGGCCGGATAAGAGAAAATAACTCCGGATTCCGCACTATCTTTGCTCAGGAAAAGCACATCAGTTTCCTTTAATGCCGGTCCGTTTGGATTGGCAGTCATTGCAGCCCGGTGAGACAAACTTAGTCTTCGGTTAGCACCAATCTGAACAGGAAAAACTGATTGGAAAAGAGAAACTTTATGCATATTATCCACCGCGGCTCTAACGGTTTTAGCAGTAGCAGCAATCATATGTTCTTCCCATTGTTTATTTCTTGAATTGACATTTTCCGCTTGCAAGGGAGCCATGGCGTTTAAAGTAATCGGTGAATTGTGCGTATGAGAAGCTGTTAACATTATTTGTTCAGCCTTTATACCCACCGAATTAATAATTGACTTCCTTATTGAGCTTACAAGGGAATCGTCTAAACCTATGAGGTCAAAACCAACTATGATCAAGGTATCATTGTTATCACTTAATGACACCGCTTTTACATACAAATCATCATGTACACCAGTAGATAATTCACCCCGGGGTTCGATCATAAATGCTGCCGTTTCAGGTGTGATAACAGATTGAGAAATGCCAGCATGATAGGTTTCAACCTTATCATAATTATTATTTGTGCAGGCGATAATAACTGTTAATAATGTAAATAAATATATCTTTTTCATTTTCCGGTTTTATAAAAATCTATAAAAAAGCTGGTTGTTGGCATTGGATGAAAACAGATAACCTACAGGGAAGATTGAAATCTGTATTTGAAAATAGGAAATAGCGTGATAATTAGCGGCCTGGAGCGCAGATAAACTGCTATTCCTTTTTTTATAAAAAATATTTTCGTACTGCTTTTGGATCGAAATTTAATGAAATCCTTATTAACCTGCAAGATAAAATGATCCGCTAGATAGAGTCCGTCAATAAAGTCGGGTGTCTGGATCATAACCGAATCCGCCAAATGGCGGTGAGCTCAGCGAAGCTAATGTTCGAGATCAAGGCTTGCGACCGCGGTACTCCGGGAAATATTGCTGATGAGATCCCTCGACTATCTCCCGAAAGCTTTCGGGACGGGATCAGTTCGACTATATGATTTTGAAGGCCAAAATCATAGTCTCACTGAATTAACCCTGAATGAGTAAATCGGACATTATGGACAGACTCTAAATAATATGAGACGACCCGGGGATATACAATATCATCAAAGAAAGTAAAGCAATTATAGGAATGCTAAATACTGGCAAATTATTAAAGATCCTCTAAACTAAACGCCAGCCTTACATCAATAAAATTTGCATCCTGTCCGTGTGCTTTTATGCTGATTCCGGTTAAGATGTGATCTGCAGCCCGGAACATCAGCCCGTATCGTTGATAGAAATTCCGGTTGGTCTCAACAGGAGAATAAAGGTAATATCCAAAATGCTGTGAAAAGATAAATTTTCCGAAAAGCCATTCAATGCCGAACAAGGCACCCAACCGGTTATGATCAATAAGTTCGCCTTCCTCGTTCCGCCAGTCATTTATTCTGATATGTGCTTTGGATGCATAATTATTGATCCATTCCATTCCTCCTGACAAAGCAAAAATACGGCCCAGTGTTCTGCTGTAATTGAATCCAAAACAATGCACAGGATATAATCCTTCCCTGACATCGTAGGATGGAGGCTTAAAAGACAGGCCATAACTGATATCAAGCCTGTTTTTTCCTGGCTTGATATGTGGTAGACCCTCCGTGTCATAATCCGGAAAAACAGCCTGTTTAAAACTGTAATCGATCCCCAGATTGAGGGAAGGAAAATTCATTCCCAGGTTGGGCTCTGCATATCCACCGTTCGAGATGTGATTATAATCACCGGCAAGTCGCAGGCTGATATTATCGCTTACCCTGTAATTTATTCCAAGGTTCATTAATACAATAAAACTTAGAGGAGAACTAAAAAACAAGTTCTCAGGATTTTCCTGGTCATGGAATGTTTTTGTAAGGTAAGCCGGTCCGATCCCAAACCGGATTGAGAAATTCAGCTTGTTTCCAGTATATATATAGGGTTCAACAAAACCATAAAAAGCAACTGAGTTGCCCAGGATGGAAGGATTATCAAAATTTATATAGCGTAGCCCGAATCCTGTTCTCGGATAACAATAGCAATATGCCCAGGTCTTTTTGTCTCTCAGGTGCCAGGCCAGTTCTGTTTCGATAATCCAGGGATTGACACTGGTGATCTCATCACTGAGTTTTGAGGAATGTTGGATTACAGTGCTTTGATGGTAGCGTACACCAAAGACCCGCAAGGGATCATATTCCTCATTCTGGGCTGATAAATGTTCGGGGTTATAAAATAATAAGAGTAAAAGAAAAACAGGAAGGAATTGTTTTTTGCTTATCTCTCTGACGGTCTTCATCCTGAACTTTTTCACTTTAAATAATTGTATATTTCGAGGATAACTGACTATGCGGTGATAATATTTCATTTGCTAATCCTCAATATTTCGTTAAAGAGAGAGGTTATACAGTATTTATCAATACAAAATGAGGATCATTTATGGCCAGATCGTACCTTCTGCTTTTCCGGGAATGTGCCACCATAACCCAGAAATATGTACTTTTTACTCCAGGCATACCCACAGTAGGATGATACCCTTCGGGGACAATCACACAATCTCCCTCGGATACGGGATGGACTGCTTCCACCCTGCCCTCTTTGCGGGATGATAAATGCAGTGCAAATGCCGGTTCCGGTATATCAAAATAGCAATATACTTCTTCCAGATCTTTGGTATGCTGATGCGGTGGCCAGCTCGTCCATTTCCCCTCTTCGCTTTCGGTAATACCGCAAATTAATCTTGACCCGGGGACTTCCTGGTTTATTGTCATAAATACTTCACGCTGATAAGGCGGTTTTCCATGTACCTGGTGAATCTCTCCATGTGGCAGGGATAAATCATATAGACGGACGAAAAAATCCCCTTCACCTTCATATGGTCCACCTCCGATAAACATATACATATCTTCTTCTGCCATAATTTCAATGGTCTCTCCACCAGGAAGATAAAAAGAATCTCTTACATTGAGTGTGTGAGCTTGATTTTCATGATTAACAGAGACTTTTCCTTTGAATACCATGCCATTAAGCTCCAGATCCTTATCAACAAGCGTAAAACATTTTCCTTTGGATAAGTTCAGACGGAAAATCCATGTTACCTTACAGGCTGAATTTCCGGGATCTACTATGGTATGAAATCCTTCTCCATCGGTGCTGGTATATTTCCAGTTTTTTGGGTCATTCAGATCTATCATATTTTATCTTAGTTTCACACCCGGATTTCACGATACCGGGTGTGGATTGCCAAATATATTTTTTTTAAATAGGCCTCCAGGACCATTAACAGGCGAACCATTCCTGTTTATCCGGGCTTATTTTGGGTTAAACCGCAGAGAGCAATCCGCCATCCACATAAATGATCTGTCCGTTTAAATAGTTGCTTGCTTCTGAAGAGAGATAAACCAGAGCACCTACCAGTTCTTCCGGGTTGCCCCACCGGTTAGCAGGGGTTCGTGATCGCAGCCATTCATCAAACTCCTTGTTCTCATAGAGAGCTTTGGTCATTTCGGTTTTAAAATATCCCGGACCTATCCCGTTGACCTGGATGTTGTGCTTTGCCCATTCCACAGCCAGGTTCTTGGTTAGCATTTTTAAGCCGCCTTTTGATGCCGCATAGGGGGAAATGGTAGCTCTTCCCAGCTCGCTCTGCATGGAGCAGATATTGATTATTTTTCCGCGTTTATTTTTGATCATCTGTTTGCCCGCGGCACGGGAAACCAAAAAGGCGCCTTTCAGGTTGATATTTATTACTTTATCCCAGGTGCTTTCGTCCATTTCTTCGGCTGGTGCACGCAGATTTACTCCGGCATTGTTTACCAGCACATCAATGGGTCCTGCCTCCATGGCAATTTTTTTGACTGCTTCATTTACTGCATTTACATCCGTAACATCAAAAGGGATGGCGATTGTTTCAAATCCTTCTTCTTTTAAGCTACGCTGAGTTTCATGAAGCTTTCCTTTATTGGTGCCATTTATAACTACCTTAGCACCCCGTGATGCCAGTCCCCGGGCAAATACATAACCCAACCCGCCACTGGAACCGGTAATGAGAACGACTTTATTTTTTACTGAAAATAATTCATCCATAATTGTCTTTTTTAATAGCGTATATCTGATTTAACCAGTTAATATTGGAAATGTTCTTTTATCCTTATTCAATTTACATGGCCTCATTCATGTCATTTATTTTTCTTATTCTTTTCAGCAATACTTTCTTTAATCCTCGCCCTTAATTCATCTATACGGTCAATTGAAGCCTTTATCCTTTCTACATCTTCCTCATCCTTCACTTTTTTAAGTTCATCGTTAAGCTGTTCTTTTTCCTTTTCAATTTTAACCAGAAAATCTTTTTTCTTTTCAATCTTTTCCGATTTAATGGCTTCATCAAAGACCAGATCTTCAGGTGCAGTTTCCTTTTGGATTCTTTTTTCCTCAGCTTTTCCTTCCGGAATAAAATCTTTTTCATCCACCCTTCTCTGGTTCATGAAAGAAGGGGATACAATTTCGATCCCTCTCTCATGGAGAATATCCATAACTTTGGCATTCAGCAGGGAACTTGTGCTGAAAAATTTACTACTGTCATCCAGAAAGCCGTGGATCTTATAAACCACAGAGTAATCACCAAGCTCAGTTATAAAAACATAAGGTTCGGTGAGGCCGGCTTCTGTGGCGGCTTTTTTCAATGCTTCCTCAATCCTTATCCTGGAGATGTCATAACCCAGAGAAATTGACGTAGAAATAACCGTATCGGCCTTACGAATCAATTTAACCGGATTGGAAGCAATATACAGATTAGGGATGGTAATGAAATTACTGTCTTCAAGCTGTACCTCAGTATGGAAAACACTCTTCCTGGTTACCCGGCCATGAAAGTCGTTTATTTTAATAAGATCGCCATTACGGAAACGGTTCATGGAATTATTCATTATTCCGGCAATAATATTCCCCAGCACAGTGGTTGAGCTAAGTGCAATTCCTGCACTGATCAGAATGGCAAGAAAACTCACTATTTGCCCCTTTAAGGTCTTATCGATCGGAAGCGATAAGATAAAAGCAAGGATACCGGTAATCACCAGAAAGAAAACGACCGTGCTTTTCGTGATATTAGCCCCGGAAGAAGTAGATTTCAACTTTTCGAATATCCATTTATTGATAATAAGCAGTATAACCAGAATAAACAACACGATAAAAGGATCAATGAGATCCTTGAGAAGATGAAGTACCTTTTCCATAAACCTGTTATTAATAAATAGCTTGTTTAAAATTAAGAAATTTTTGATCAAAAAGAATCATTGACGGTAATTCACCAAATTGGGATCGCACGTGTTATCTTGTAAATGCATTTTTCGCACCTATATTGCCCGATCATTTAGATGCCATCGTAATAAAAAAAACGGTCAATAATCAATTATATGGTAAGGGATCAAATGATAAAACGAACAATGGGGTGGTATTTGATGGTGCTTACGGAGGTATGGAGATAGAATTAGGGTATCCCTGACGGCAACCTAATATTCGAAAGATAATGCTTTCAATTTAAAACATCTTAATACCCGGCCAGGATACAATAAATAAACATCTGTTCTTCATTTAATGAATAGTATTCAGCATTATACTTTTTGAAGACTTCATTTACAAAGCTGGTGGTAATCGGATCATCCGCAATTATGCCATCATTACTGAGAATCCAGTTCCGGATTATGCTCCTGGTTTTATTTCCTGAATTAAAATATAAAGTTGAGTCACCCCTAACTGCTGAAGGCAAAACATTTGACAACCAGATCAATTCCCTTCCAAAATTATAAAGATCCAAACTCCCGGAAATAAGATCCTCAAAAGACCTTTCTGATACAACAGGAGATACATGGGCCTCAATTCCTATTTCATAAATTCTTTCTTTCGCAACTTCATGATCCATGAATGACTGTAATCCTGCACATAAAAAACGCTTACCTATCACTCTCATGCATCTTATAAGTTCACTCCTGTTGTCAAGATCAGGATACAATTCTCTTAACCGGGAAACGAGGACCGGGTAATTTTCTGACTCATTGATGGGACCAGCCATGACATAAATAGTAGCAATTTCCTTTGCCAGCTCAGCACTACAGGGGCATTCCTTTTGCCTGCAGGCTTCCTTCCAGGTGATGAAAATTAAGGAACCCAGGATGACAAACAAAAAATACCCCATAATTGAATAATAGAATATCTTTCCATTCATAACATTTGATTTAAATGTGTACAGTAACTTTTGTAAGCAATCAGGAAAAAGCGAATTGCTTTAACCAGCTGGAAAGTGTTTTGGTACTGTAGTGCAGAGATATTCAGGTTTAAAACCTTATGCCTTGTTGTTCAGGACGGATTACTTAGTGTCTGTCCATAATGTCCAATATCTGCGTTGCTGCAAAAATTTTAAA
>CAYRTD010000139.1:0-10027 GCA_964426915.1 uncultured Bacteroidaceae bacterium
CGCCGAAGGCTTGCCGTAGGCGCAGCGCGTAGCTTTCACCGGCGGCCGAAGCCTTTGGCGAAGGACTCAGCAGAGCAAAGCCGGGCGTTTTGTCGGGCCAACGCGCCGTGCTAAAAATCGGTAGTGGTTGGTTAGTTCTTTTCCTCACTCCCCTGCGAATTTCGCGTTGTCATTTCGACGGAGGGGATTTTGCCCTGGCAAAATACCCGATGGAGAAACCTCTCTCTCCTTCAAGTCGGGAAGTTCTTGTCGGGAAAATTGCATTAATAAGAGTTGAAGCATCCTCGCTTTTGACATTGTATTTTATTCCGGGAAGAAGTAAATAATTCTCATCACTTCATTATTTGTAACCATGCTATGGCAGCAATTGATTATTCAAATTCTCGTAATTACAGTATTTTCAGGCTTTACAATTCGTTTTAACTGGCAAATAAGGTAATATATCATCCTAATTGAGAACTAATTGCCGTGTTGAAATAGCTTGACCTGGAATAGGTAGATATCCTTAAGTTGACACGTATGCCTCCCCGGAGGGAATAATATTAGGATCTTTCCTCAAAGTATTGACACCTATACCCGGCAGAGGTAGAGTCTTGCTGTTATTTTCTGCTGTCTCCCATTTTTTTTCCGAATTTCTCAACTCATAATCACCATAATAACTATTTTTGGCCGTTAGTTTATAATAATTCGAAAATAGTTAATTAGGTTCGGATGGTCTCAACCCTCAGGCAATATAGCCGGCATATATATTTCTATGGTATTATACTGTTGGCAATGAGTCTTCCATTGTCCATATATACGACCAGCCTTGCAGAAATTGTTCTGCTTGTTAACTGGATCATTGAGGGCCGGTTCAAAAGCAAATTCCGGGTATTAAAAAACCGCCCTTCATTATGGTTTATAATGGCATTGTATGGCTTACACCTTGTCGCGCTTCTTTATTCCGATCCCGGAAATTATGATTATGCCCTGAAAGATCTGAAAGTTAAATTGCCTTTATTAATTCTCCCGCTGATTATCGGAACTTCACGGGCACTCAACCGGGATCAGATCAAAATTGTTCTTTTGCTTTTCTGTCTGGCGACTTTTTCTTCCACACTGGTTTCCTTCGGAGTTTTCCTGGGGATCATTCCCTATGAATATTACGATTTCAGGGATATTTCCATTTTTATTTCCCACATCCGGCTGGCCCTTATGGTAAATTTCTCTGTATTTATTCTTGTATATTATATGTTCATTACGAACCCTAAAAAACGTTTCCGGAGGGGCATTTCTATGGCGGCCGGCTTAATGATCCTGTGGTTCGTGTTTTTTTTCGTTTTATTAAGATCACTTACAGGTTTGTTTATTTTTGGTGTTCTGATCCTTGTGCTGGCGTGGATCTATTCCGGTGGAATTAGCGGCAGGTCGATACGTTATTTTGCCCGGACAGTGATAATTTTGGTGCCTGTGCTTATCACAATTCTTATACTCGGCAGTATCAAAAGATTTTATGATACTGAGGAGGTGGATTTCAGGAAGCTGGATGATTATACTCAGTCGGGTAATCCTTATTTTCACGACACCCTCAGGAAGGCTCGGGAAAACGGGAATTTTGTCTGGATCTATGTTGCAGAGAATGAAATGGAGGAAGCATGGAATGAACGAAGTGAGATTGCCTATGACAGCCTCGACAGAAAGAGACAGGAAATAAAATATACGCTTATCCGCTACCTAACGTCCAAAGGACTCCGGAAAGATAGTGCAGGTGTAATGACCCTGTCCGAATCGGATATTGAAGCCATTGAAAATGGAAAGGCCAATTATATATTTAAGAATAAATATAGTCTTTACCCAAGGATTTATGAAGTAGTGTGGGAGATAGACGGTTACCTGAGGGGCGGAGATCCCAGCGGACACTCGGTTGCACAGAGGATTGCCTACCTGGGTGCGGCAAAATCAATATTCCTGGAAAATCCGTTGATCGGGGTAGGTACCGGGGATGTCGGGAATTCTTTTAATGAATATTACCGGCAGTCCGGATCACAATTAAAAAGTGATTACAGAAGAAGGGCACACAATCAGTATGTTACATTTTTAATCACCTTTGGAATTCTGGGATTCATTATATCTATGATATCTCTTATCACGCCCGTATTTTTGGAAAAGGCATGGAATGATTATCTTACTATCGTTTTCCTGATCATAGCATTCTTATCCATGCTGAACGAAGACACCCTGGAAACTCAAACGGGAGTTTCCTTTTTTATGTTTTTCTATGCACTGCTCCTTTTCGGGAGAAATAAAGTTGAAGACAATGAAGAATACTTATCTGAGAAAGGCCCTGGATCTGGCTGAAAAAAACATGGATAGCGGGGGAGGGCCATTCGGCGCTCTTATTGTAAAGGATGGGAAGATTATCTCAGAGGCTGCCAACAGAGTGACTCCTGAAAACGATCCCACTGCCCATGCCGAGATCCTTGCCATCCGGGCTGCCTCGAAAAAGCTGAATACATGGGATCTTTCCGGCTGTGAACTCTATACCTCCTGCGAACCTTGTCCTATGTGCATGGGTGCGGTCTACTGGGCACATATCGGGAAAGTATATTATGCTGCCGGCCACGAGGATGCAAGAAATGCAGGCTTCGATGATGCCGACATGTATAATGAAATGAAAAAAGAGCCCCCGGAAAGAAAGATCTTTATGAAAGCTGAGATGGAGGAGGAGGGAAGAAAGATATTTGAAAAATGGAAAGCAAAAGAAGATAAACTTGAGTACTGAAAAACTTCAAAAAGATTTTTTTATTCGCGATGTTCTTACTGTAGCCTGTGATCTGCCCGGGACAAAACTTGTCCTGGTGAAGGACGGACTTCGGCATAGTTATACCATCACCGAAACGGAAGCCTACCGCGGAAGTGACGATCTCGCATGTCATGCAAGCAAAGGGATGACCCCTCGCACGGAAGTAATGTTCCGGGAAGGAGGAATTATATATATGTACCTTATTTACGGAATGTACTGGATGCTGAATATCGTGACCTCCGTGGAAAATGATCCTCAGGCGGTTCTGATCCGAGGACTCGATGAGGTTAAGGGACCGGGCCGGCTTAGCCGGGAGCTGGGACTGGACCGGTCTTTCAACGGGGAATCACTCACCGCGTCCGCAAGGATATGGCTGGAGAAGGGAGATAAGCCGGAAAAGATCCTTACTTCACCACGAATAGGGATTAATTATGCCGGGGAGCCATGGATCAGTAAGCCCTGGAGGTTTTATCTGCCCGACTGAATATCCCGATCCATTCATCCACTATTATGTGAAGTCCGTAAGTATATTGCATTTTCTGAATTACCGTGTCGTAATAACCTTCGAACCGGATGTTAAGCGATGAGTTGTCTCCGGTTTTCTTTCCCAGCCCGGCCTTGAAAAGTATAAATTGCCGACTTTCATTTCCATTACTGTCCGGAGTTCCGGGGCTGAATAATAAGGGCTGTCCCAGTATGGATTCCCAGTTCTTTTCATAAAAATATCCCAGGCCGAATGAGAAAAGTTCTCCTTTCAGTTCTCCGTAACCATAAAGTGCGTTGCCATTAACAGCATCAAGTGCTGCTTCTTCATGATATATGTCTGCTTTAAGCATAATTCGATTGAATATCCCAAGATCTGCCTGTTTTGTCCATTCAACCCCACCGCCCAAATCCATGCGGGTTTCTACCGGTTCATCGGTTATATTTATCTGGCCGCCTTTGTGTCCGGCTATTATATAATAAGGTATCTTTAATTGATGGGTTTCATTTTTAAATAGACTCAAGGAAGAAGAATGTCCGAAAACAAACTCTTCCCTGAAGGGATCCCCCGGTTCTATAAAACTTATCCAGTCGAGCCAGGTGACGGAATTCCACCGGTTGCCGGAATAATTGATCATAATGCCGTTTCCCTGGAGAGTGGTAAACTGATTTTCAAACTTGAAAAGAGGTTCAGGAAGGTTTAGAGCTGCCCCTTTGTTGTAACTGCCGAGTGATATTCTTAGGTTTTTGGTGGGTTCATAACTGACCGATAACCAGGGAAGGAGGTCGGCAAAACCTTCCTGACCGTGGTATTTTAATAAATGGATCCCTCCGGAGAGGGAAAACTCCGGACGGAAATAGTAGTAAATAACGGGCTGAAAATAGTTGCCGGTAAGGGTATAGCCCTCTGCATGCGTATCGAAAAATTCGTTATTATTGAAAAATCCGGCGGCCCTGATGGCCAGATATAATTCATTATCCCGGGCCGGAACCCTTTCACGGTGCCTGTAATTATCCTGCTGGAATTGTGCGATTACAGAGGATGTGTTTAATAAAATAAATATTGTTAAGGCAATTATTTGAGCTGATTCTTTCATAGTAATTATCCGTGAAAAGCTGTTCGCTGCTGTGATTGTTTAATAGTTTATGCGATATACATCTCAAAATTAGGACAATAATTTAATATTTATAGTTTCGTACTGGAAATAATTCTGGAATGGGGGATTCCCACAAGCGCGGGGGCTTGGGTGGGGCAGGAATGAGCAAAATGTTTTCAGATTGTAATTCTTAAATAGTCTTTTTTAGACAGCTTCGGCGGCTGTTATTCACATCCTTTCGTTTTCACAGGGATAAACCTTTGAGTGTTTGTGACATTGTTTTAGTACTCCGGATTGCAATTCCGGCCTGCTCGCCTTCGCGAAGCTTCAGCGGAGCAAGGAAAGGCCAGCTTAATCATCCCATAAATATCGAAGGTCGAAATCCACACCATAAACTTTTAAAAACTCTAATAATTCTTCTTTATATGACTTTTTCTTATGATGCTCTTTCTGTTCTCTGATATATTTTTTCGTTTTTTCAACCAGGGATTTACTTACCGAAAATCCTGAATATCCTCCCTGCCATCTAAAAAGTTTGTATTTTTTATTTTTAGTTTTGATCCATCGACTACTGTGTCTTTTGACTTCTTCTATCAAATCTGCAAGGGAGATATTCTTTGACATTAAACACAGAATATGAACATGATCCTTCTCTCCATTGATTAAGATGGGTACTGAATCATTGTCTTTTGCTATCGAGGCGATATATGCATAGAGCTCATCTTCAATTTCTCTGCCAATTGTGATACTCGAATTTTTAATGCGAAAAATAATGTGTACATAAAGTTTTGATAAGGATTGTGACATGGTAATGATTTTAAATGATTTAATTATAGGCCCATTATTTATTTATATAAAAATGAGGGAAATCTCAGCCAGAGAAAAATGACTTTTTTTGATTTTTTTGACGAATTTTTAAGCTGGCCGCTCATTACCACTGCCTTATACCCAGGGCGTCGTTCAATGAATATCAGGCCTTTGGCCTTCTATTCATTTCCACTTGCCCTGGGCTGGTATAAGCTGGCCTTTCCTTGCTCCGCTGAAGCTTCGCGAAGGCGAGCAGGCCGGAATTGCAATCCGGAGCATTACATTCATTTTTAATACACTCAAAATTTTAGCTCCTGAAAAGGATGCTGGTACACGCCCGCTCTCTTCACCAGCCCAACAGACCCTAAGGGTTTCAAAAACCCTTAGGGTCTGTTGGACGGGTGAAGAGAAGAAGTATGTCCTTAGAAAGAATAATTCAGACTGTCAAGCTCAAATAATTACTAATCCTCATCTTGCTTTGGAGCGTCCGCCATTTGCATTTTTTATTAAAAAAGCTTGTATTTTAAGCTTATTTATGACCTAAAAGACTAAAAGTTCATTTTTGAAGTTATATATTTGTCAGGTTTTTTAGAATTGCTATTTTTGATTTCCATAAAAATATCTTACTTAGGATGAAAACCTTCCGTACGTACAATCTTTTTACAGGTTGGGGCCTTTTTTTAATCTCTGCCGTTGTTTACCTGCTAACCATTGAACCTACAACCAGCTTCTGGGATACCGGTGAATTTATAACTTCCTCATACAAACTTGAGGTGGGACATCCTCCCGGAGCTCCGTTTTTTATGGTTTTAGGAAGACTTTTTACCTTGTTTGCTTTTAGTACAGAAAATATCGCCGTAACCATGAACGTGATGTCGGCACTGGCATCGGCATTTACCATCCTATTTCTTTTCTGGACCATCACCCATTTGGCGAGAAAAATACTCATTGAAAAAGAAGAAGATTACAATCTTAATAAGATACTTGCTATAATTGGCGCCGGTGCTGTTGGTGCTCTGGCCTATACATTTTCAGATACCTTCTGGTTCTCGGCTGTTGAGGCTGAAGTTTATGCCACTTCTTCCCTTTTTACTGCTTTTGTATTTTGGGCAATTCTGAAATGGGAAAACATTGCAGATCAGCCTCATGCAAATAGATGGCTTATTCTGATAGCCTATCTGATGGGTCTTTCTATTGGCGTTCACCTTCTGAACCTGCTTGCTATTCCGGCCATTGTATTTGTAATTTATTTTAGAAAATACAAGCCTACCGCAAAAGGAGTCATCTCTTCACTTCTAATTTCTGTAGCTTTACTCGGGGCCATGATGTATTTGATCATTCCGGGAATCGTTACTGTTGGAAGCTGGCTGGAACTTTTATTTGTGAATGGTTTCAGCTTGCCTTACCACAGCGGCCTGATAACATATACTATTCTGTTTTTTGCCGCAATAGCATTTTTTGTCTTCTATACTTACCGGAAAAAACTGGTATTGTGGAATACCTTTGCGACCGTTTTAGCCGTGATTGCTATTGGTTATTCATCCTATGCGGTTATCATAATTCGCTCCAATGCCGATACCCCTCTGGATGAGAGTAATCCCGATACAGCCTTCAGTCTTTTGCGTTATCTGAACCGTGAGCAATACGGACAAACCCCTCTTTTATACGGCAATTATTTTAATGCCCCGGCAATAGAAAGAATTGATAAGAAACCCGTATATTATAAAGAAGACGGAAAGTATGTAACAGTTATAACCCCCGATTATAAATATCATCCCGATTTTCAGGGGTTTTTCCCCAGGATGTATAGTGATCAGAGCCATCATATTGATCAGTATCTCTACTGGGCACAAATGAATGAAGCCGATCTGTTTGAACCGGTGAGGGATGAAAGCGGAAATCCGGTAAGAAACCGGGATGGCTCTTTTCAGTTCGACCGGCAACAGCCTAAGGACAAACCCACATTTGGGCAGAATTTGAAATTCTTTTTCCGCTATCAGGTAGGTTTTATGTACCTTAGATATTTTATGTGGAATTTTGCGGGTCGCCAGAATGATATCCAGGGACATGGAGAACTTACCCATGGTAACTGGATCTCAGGGATTAAATTCATAGACAATGCCCGTCTGGGTCCCCAGGAAAACATGCCGGATCACCTCAAAAACAATCCGGCAAGGAATAGCTATTTTTTCCTGCCCCTGATACTCGGTCTTGTGGGTATGTTTTTTCATTATAAAGCCCATAATAAGGACTTTTGGGTAGTTACCCTACTTTTCCTCCTTACCGGGTTTGCTATTCTTTTGTACCTAAATCAGAATCCGATCCAACCCAGGGAGCGGGATTATGCTTATGCAGGATCATTTTATGCTTTTGCTATCTGGATAGGACTTGGCGTGCTGGGATTGATCAATTACCTGACCAAAAATTATCAGTCGCGTGCAGCCATCATTGGAGTTACTGTGGTGAGTCTTGCACTGGTACCGGGACGCATGGCCGCAGAGAACTGGGATGATCACGATCGTTCCGGAAGGTACACGGCAAGGGATTTTGCTTACAATTACCTGAATACCTGTGAAGAAAACGGATTGATTTTCACCAATGGGGATAATGATACATTTCCGCTATGGTACCTGCAGGAAGTGGAAGAAGTGAGGACTGATGTGCGGGTTATTAATCTGAGTTACTTCACAGCCGACTGGTATATTGAGCAGATAGAAACAAGAATGTACGAATCTGATCCTGTAAAATTCGGGTTTAATGAGCAGCAGTACAGGAACGGCACGCGCGACTATGTAATGCTGGCTGAAAATACCATGACATTGCTGACTGATAAATACCGGGCCAATTTGCAATTTTTTGAGAAGGAATATGAGGAATTATACAATCGTTTTCTTGGTATGGCCGCCGTCTCCAAATTGCCCAATGTAGCTCCAAAAGATTATCAGCAATTGCAAAGGGGACATTCGGAAATATTCCCTGAAACCTTTGCAAATGCAGTTTCGAGAGTTGGACGTAGACAGGAGGAACTTGGATTTGATAAGGATGAACTAGATGATCTGATTTCAGACATTGAATCCTTCGCAGGAAGAGTGGATAATTCACACATGCCGCTGGCAAGTGCGATGGAATTCCTTCGGACGGATGATCCAAGGTTCAGGGACGGACGCTATTTCTTCCCGGGAACGAAATTCACCATTGATGTCGATAAGGAAAAGGTCCTTGAATCGGGTATCCTGAATGAAGCCCAGGAAGAGATGATAGTTGATCAGGTACGTTTTGAGATTAGCGGAAGAAGAGGAATTACCAAGAATTCACTTATGATCATGGATCTTATCGACCAGGTCAGCCGTGACGGATGGAAGCGACCGGTTTATTTTGCGATAACAGCCTCAAGTGAAAACTTCCTTGGTCTTGATCCTTATCTGCATAGAGAAGGCCTGGGATACAGGCTTTTACCCGCAACAGGCAAGGGAAATGATCTTTTTACAGGAAATGTCGATCCCGAGCGGATGTATGATAATGTTATGAATACCTTCAGATGGGGCAATATTGAAGATCCCCATGTGTATCTCGACGAGAATAACCGCCGGATGCTCACAAACTTCAGGTATACATTTGCCACCCTTGGCAATGCGCTGGCTGAAGAAGGAAAATATGACAGCGCTGTGCAGGTACTTGACCGTTGCCAGGAACTGATGCCACATCACCGGGTAGCATACAATGCTGCTATTATTCCTCTTATACAGATCTATTATAATATAGATGAAATTGAAAAAGCAAACGCTATTGTACAGGAATTTGCAGAGATAACCGATTCGGAACTCACTTATTACGAGGATCTCATGGATGCCCAGCCTGCAAAATTTTCCTTAAGCAGAAACGATTATCAGTTTGCCGGACGTAACCTTATGTCGCTTTACAGCCTGTCCAACAGTTTTGGTCAGCAGGAACTGGCTAACAGCATAATGGAAATGGTCAGAAAACATGAAATAGGTTTTTCCGGCATGTTTAATCAATAATAAGACAACAACAGGAAACAATGCTTATAGTACGCCCACCTCAGATTATTACACGCTTCATGCCCCGCATGACCTGGGGTTTTTACGGAGAATTACGGAAAGTATTTCTTACCTTCGATGATGGTCCCACCCCCGGCGTTACAGACTGGGTGCTGGATCAGCTCAAGAAATATGATGCCAGGGCCACCTTTTTCTGTATCGGAAGAAATGTGGAACATTTCCCTGATATTTACCAGCGCATTCTGGAAGAGGGCCATTCCACAGGCAATCACACCTACAGCCATCTTAAAGGATTCGGTACCCGGAACCGGCATTATTTTGAAGATATTGAACTCGCCCATAACCTGATCGATTCCGACCTTTTCCGGCCACCTTACGGAAGGATCCTGCCCTCTCAGGTAAACCGGATTGTAAATCATTACCGCATCATTATGTGGAATGTCCTCAGCATCGATTATAACCGGAAAGTTCCCTGCGATCAGGTTTACCGGAATGTGATCGACAATACCCGTTCAGGTTCCATCGTTGTCTTCCACGACTCTGAAAAAGCCCGTAAGAACCTCTATTACTCATTACCCAGAACCCTCGACTACCTCAGCAGACAGGGATATGAATTTGAAAGCATCCCTATGCAAAAGTTCAGAGCCGACAGGCTGTGGCTGAAGAGCGTTAGTGGGGAGAGGAGTTGAAGGGGGGGTTAATTGTTTATGGGTTTATGGGTTTATGGGTTTATGGGTTTATGGGTTTTAGTAAGAAAAGTCATACCGATTACCGATCACCGATTACCGATCACCGATTCCACGGGTAGTCACCTTTGAGTGTTCGAAACCTTGATTTGT
>CAYRTD010000140.1:0-9924 GCA_964426915.1 uncultured Bacteroidaceae bacterium
ATTGAAAAAAGAAGAAGCAGGAGGAAGAAGTACAAGTTATGAGTTGAAATAAATGACAGCTTAAGAGATGATTTTAGGATTGGCACAGACAAAACCAAAACAAGGAGATATTGAATCCAACTTGATTGACCATTATCGCATGATTGATTTGGCTTCAAAAAACCATGTCGATTTGATTGTCTTTCCCGAAATGTCAATAACTGGATACGAAAGAGAAAAAGCAAGGGATTTGGCATTTACCGCGACTGATTCACGATTAGATAGGTTACGCCAGTTATCTGTTGATACAAAAATGATTCTGATTGTCGGAGCACCAATTCAGATTAATGATAAATTATACATTGGAGCATTTATTTTAAAACCAGACCATTCGACTTCAATTTATACAAAACAGTACCTTCACACAGGTGAGGAAAAGTTTTTTGATTACTCATTCGATTATAATCCGTTGATTAACCTGAATAATGAACAAGCTTTTATTTCAATTTGTGCCGATATTGTATATCCGAAACATGCCGAGAATGCAAGCAAAAATGGTGCTACACTTTATGTCGCAAGCATATTTTTTACTCCTAATGGGATTGCTTATGCTCATAAAACACTTTCTGATTACAAATTGATTGAAATGGGCTTAGGAAAACATTTGAATATTTCGATTGGATCATAAGCTACAGCAGGCAACATGCGGTGTATTTAAAGCCTGGAATGATTTTTAAATTTGGAACCGGTCCCATTTCCAATACCAATTTTCCACCGGCAATAATTTCATTGTGATGTAAATACAATCTGTTTAGCGGGTTCCCGTTTAATTGTACCGATTGAATATATAAATTTTCTTTGCTGTTGTTTTTTGCAATAATGTTAAATGTTTTACCAGGATAATACTGATTGTCGAGCGATATAGTAATTTCATCAAACAGAGGACTTCCAATCAGGTACTTTGGATTTTCTTCAGCGCCGGCATCCAATTGAAAAAGCCCGATTTTCATTAATACAGCGAGTGAACCCATCAATCCCTGGTCTTCGTCGCCGTTATAACCTACATAAGGCGAAACGCCGGTATACACTGAGTCGATGACGGCGCGGCTCCATTTCTGTGTTAACCAGGGTTCGCCGACAGCATTAAAAATAAACGCTGTTTGCATGGATGGCTGGTTTCCGTAATTTATTGGTATCCGGCGGGCTGTTCCATTCTTCCTTCGAATCGGCAACCACTTTTTCAAAATCCCAGTGCGTTAATTCTGCTTCAATGTTTTTTCTGGCCTTTTCTTCGTTTGTGTAAGAAATGCCCACTTTCATCAAGGCTGGTTCATCAGGTTCGTTGCCAAATACCAATAAAGCGCCCGACTCAGCACCTTCAACCCCCTGGCTCTTCTCCATAATCTGGTCGCCTTTCCAGGTTAACAGTTCCTTTACCGGCCGGTTTACTTCAATGTAAAAGAAAACCGGTGTTTCTTTTGGCCTCCGCCGGGTTGCGGCATTCATTACATAACCCGAAAGTTCCCGGGAACTGATTTTCGTTATTTTTCCTTCGGTAATTTCGCAGGGGCCATTGGGTCCGTGCAGTCGAATTAAAACCGATCTGTCGTTGTTGTTTTTGAATGTGTATCTGTGGAAACCAACCCTTGTGGTTGAAGTCAGTTCGGCGGTAATGTCGAACCGTTCGAGTTCAACCTTATGGTATCCCGGGGCTACGACTTCATTTTCGTGCGAAAAATCCGAATAAAAATCATTTTTCACCTCCTGTACTTTTCCGTTTACCGGCATCACGGAAAGTGCCGAGAGTTGCCAGGCATGTACATGGCTGAACCCTTTGATTTCGTGAATATCGTAGCGGTAACCGCTTCCCCATGCCCCGCCAACTTCAGTATCGGGACTCAGGTTTACCATCCCAAACGGACGGCAGGCCGATGAAAAATATAACCATCGTGAATTTGTGGCATCCAGATGCGGATAGACCAGGTCAACCGGTTTCTCCTGCGCATAAATATCGTAATTCAACAATAATATCAGGGAAAGTAAAAGACTGATTGAATTTTTTGAATAAGGGTATTTCATAAAAGTATTCCTTTCATATTATTTTTCAGAAAAAAGAGTATAGGAGTAAATCCAGGTCTCTTCTTCTCCTGGTGCCAGGTTTAAATAAATGAAATTCTCAGGGCAAATGGTTGTGTTTGTGGCCCAGAATACCAGACGGTGCAATGGCTTATCACCATTTATAAGAACCCCTGCACCTGTTTTTTTATTGACCAGTTTTATGTGATGATCCTCAACTCCGGCTCCATATCCTTTAAGTTCCATCCAGACAGAACCCTTTGTCAACTCACCATTAAACAGAAGTTTGTTGCCATCAATTTTTACGATATCCGGAATATTCTCTGTATAGACATTGAATGGGAATTCCACATGAAAATCAGGACCTGTGATCTCATTGTCCATGACAAAGAAATTATGATTATACTGATTCGTTTCAATAGTCCTCTGACCTGTATTCTTAAGCGTATGTATTATTGAAAAACCGGGAGTGTCCTTCATTAAATCAATCTTTTTTGTATAGATATACCCCCATCCGTTCATGTTCTTCAATTCGTGTACGAACTCTATCCAGTCCGGTCCCTGACTAATCTTCCATAATCCATGATTAATAATATTGTAAGTATGATTCCACACATAACCGGGTTCATCAATTTTTTCCAACGTTCCTACCCCTATTCTGATAAACTCTCCCCCGGGTTGAGACTCATTGTATCCAAGTCCTGGACTTTCGAACGACTCAGCAGGGCCGGTGATATCTTCATGAAATAAAGGATCATGTCCTGGCTTCCAATTACCAAAATACTGATGTCCTGAAAATTCGAGGCTGTAGATAATGCCCGACCAGTCAAATCGGGTAGCCCGATAATAACCGTTTAACGAATCAGGCAGATATAACTTCATGACCAGATGTTCATTTGATATCATTGTACCTGGATATTCATTATCTTGTGCCTGTATCGGGGAGAATAAAAAACAATGAATGGAGAACAAACAGAAGATATAAATCATCTTTTTGAAAATATCTAAAAACTTAATTCTTATTGTACTATCATAGGTTAAACTTAGGTTTCACTTTAAAATTAAAATAAGGGTGTCATGAAAATAATATAAAAATTGAAATTTTATTGTTATTAGTCGACCCCGGTATTTTCCTCAATCCCGGCCCCGTCAGTATGCAAATCTCAACCATCTACCGCTGTATCTTTCCAGTGAAATCGGATCTCCCATATTTAATTGTTCGCCGGTAACCGGGTCCTCAACACTTTTATATTTATAATTTCTGAAGTGCAGGTTTACTTCTTTGGCTTCATCATCATTGATAAAGAAATAGTGATCGGCCTGAGGCGCTGCCAGGCGGTATACGACTGCATTTTCACATGAATACGGACTTTCAAGACCTCCCATTGTGTGGTTTACCGTCCATTCTTCCATGTATTTATTCCCCGGGGCCTGCATTGCGTAAGATGCGTCAGCACCTAACAAAACCGCCGTTCCTTTACCATATGTATGTTCTGTAACTGCTACTTTTCCTGATTCAAAACGCTCAGTAACTTTTGCAGAGGTGGGAGTAATATCGAAAAGAAAGCCATCAAGTTTATGCTTACCGAGGTATTCAGGTACGTTGTTCGAATACTGCATATCAGCAATGGAGGCTCCGAAAATTCGTTCAAAAGGGGTTCCTTTTCCGGTTTCCAGTACAAGGCCCTGTGCATCCCACCAGCCACCAGGGGCATCCAGTACGAGACGGCCGCCGTTTTTTACATATTCATCAAGAATAGGGAAGAGTTCCATGTTTATTGCGGCCTGAGCGGGCATATAGATCACCTTATAGCGTTTTGCAAGTCCTTTTTTGATATCAGACGGGGTTACGTGTTCCCAGGGGATATTGGCATTAATAAGTGCCCTGCTGATGCCAATTCTCGCTTTCACGGGATAATGCTTAAAATGAGTTCTTCCGGGTCCTGATACTGCCGCCCATATTGCTTCATTATCCCAGTTTACAAATACTCCCACATAGGGTTCCTTATGGGCATTCCATATCTCATCGCGGTATTTATCGGCTGCTTTGGCTATTTTCCCTGATTGGATAGCCCGCTGCCCGGCTTCATTCTGCCTGTTAAGAAGAGCATATTCACCGGATTCCCAGCCTGCCCTGCGATAATTCCATGCCCATAATCCAACCCCCTTGAATCCGCCGGCAAGATAGGAGAGCAATAATTGTGTCATTACTCCTTCATCTACGGTATAACCAGCCGTTTCGTACTGCGAAAACACATTCCAGCCCTTACCTCCGGAAAGCTGCTGCGGTCCGCCGGTGCTTTCCCAGGTTGCGGCCCATCCTCCCTTAAACCAATCGGTAGCTATGGATGATTGCATGTAAATACATCTGGCTACTTCATAATCTACCTCCTCAAAATGCCAGGTAAGATGAATGGAAGGATAAAAAGATCCGCGATCTTTCATCGTCTCGGCAATTCCTTCCATGTCCGTTGCTCTTGAGGCAAATGGTAAAAACAGTCCCATTTCACCCCCTGCACGTTGAGGTTGCTCGGGATATCTCAATTGTTTGTAAAACTTCACATTTTCGAGGTACATATCGGCCTTGAAGCGAAGAATATCCCGTACCCTGCCATATTCTCTGCCCTGTCTGGGAATTATCACATATTGCCCTTCCTCATCGTAACTTATAAGGGGATCATTTTCAAAATCTTCCCAGCTGGTGTAAGGGTCATTGGTAATCCCAACTTCATACTGATTCCAGGCCTTAGCGAGTTCATCAATGCTTGAATACTTGTCTTTAACCCATTCCCTGAACAGAGCTACATCGTCGGGGCGGAGGTAAGCATCTGCGTGATGAGAATAGTGTTGAAAAGTATCCTGTCCCGGTAGTGGATCCTTCCAGGTAGAGAGATGTTTTTCCAGTACTGTGTATTGGTAATCCAGCATTTTCGGGTGTTTTCGGGCCTCCTGTATGCTCATGTCTTTGGGGAGCCCTAGCTTTTTCAGTAATTCCGGGGTAATGTCTTCCCAACCTCCCTCTCCATACCAGAAGGGGATAATACCCTCTTCCAGTGCAATCCCGAGCACCTTATCTCTGGGCCATTCGGGTGTTCCCATGGTCTGCTTAAGATTTGTAAATCCCAGTTTCTTCATCAGACGAAAATGTTCACGCATTTCCTCCTCTTCCATTCCTGCCCAGGGCAGAAAAACAACTCCATAGGGCATGGGGGCCAGTTTTCTGAGCTTTTGTTGCATGGGACTATCATGCATCTGATCGTAGAGGTCATGATAGAATTCGTCTTTTTGTGCCTGCAAGGGTAAAAGGCTGAACAGAAAAATAATCAGTCCTATGATCTTTACCATTTGAAATAATTTTAAAGTCTTCATTTTTTTAATATTTTTTGTTTGGTCCATTTCCTAAAAGTAAATTATATTCAATAGCCACAAAGTCATTAAATCTTAAAGTAACACAAGGTCTTAATTATAAATATATAATGTAATCTTCGTGAGTACTTTGTGTTTTTGTGTCCTGGCAGCTATTCCTGATGTTTCATAGTAAACTCTTGTTTAGTTCTTTTTAGTTTGGGACCCCATTAATATATTAATGAGCCTAAATATGACCAATAATAAATAATAATCTAATCTTGTTCCGGTAAAAATATCTCAAAAGACAGTTTCATATAACTCAAGCAGGATTAAAGCACCTTCTGACACCTGGAACCCCGGGTAACTTGAAGATTCTGGCATCCATCCAGGATTGTCTCACAGGGGATCATTTCCGGAAAATAACTTTGACCTGTGGAAAATGATTCGAAGCAAAGTTTACAGAATACTGCCAACCTGTAAATTACCCCAAATGCACAACGAATATGAGGTTCCTGAAAGACTATACCTGAAAAGCATTTATCCCAAAAACAATTTACTATCCCTTATGTTTATTTTACTAAAAGCGATACTTAAATCATTTATATTATGGATAGTAATAAAGGCATAAAAGAAGAATTGGAAGGAAGAATTAAAAAACTCGAAGATTATATCAAGAAAAGAGATTTAGGTTCCAGACAACTGGTTAAGGCCAGGAAAGCTCAAAGAAAGATTAGTGCTGGTATTTTTATAGGTAGTTTATTAACGGTTGCTGGTATAACTTTGTGGGTGATTAATAGCGACAAGGATTAATACTCTTCATTCTTTAAGAACAATTATTATTCTATTAAACCGGCTTTCATTGCAAATGGCAAATGAAAAATTAGAATAATAATTTTCATTTCCCTACATCTTATCTGTATTTTTGTCTATTATCATTAAAAATGAAAAAAGGCAAAATATTAGTTATAGATGATGAAGAACAGCTTCGTAAAGCCCTCTCTAGAATTATTGAGATTGAAGGGTATGAGGTACATCAGGCAGAAACTGCAACAAAAGGATTGAAATTATTTGAAAAAGAAAGTGATTTTTCCCTGGTTATTTGTGATGTTAAGTTGCCTGATATCAATGGACTGGAGGTTCTTAAGAAAATTAAATCGAAAAACACACCTACAGAGGTAATCCTTATTACAGCATATGGTACAATCCACGATGGTGTTTTTGCTATGAAACAGGGAGCCTTTGATTATATTACCAAAGGTGATGGCGATGAACAGATTTTAGTGACGGTGGAAAAGGCGGTTGAAAAGTCCGGAATGCGAAGACGAATTTTAGAGCTGGAAAATAAACTGGAAACACGCTACGACTTCAACAGGATTATTGGTAAAGCTCAAATTATTAAAAATACCATAATGCTGGCACAAAAGGTAGCCCCAACCGATTCAACCGTATTACTCGAAGGTGAGACCGGAACAGGAAAAGAACTCTTTGCCCAGTCTATTCATAATGCAAGCCCGAGAAAAAACAAACCGTTTGTAGCAGTAAACTGTAGTGCATTCCCAAAAGAGCTATTGGAATCCGAAATATTTGGCCATAAAAAAGGTGCTTTTACAGGTGCAAATCTGGATAAAAAAGGATTGTTTGAGGAAGCCAACGAAGGCACTTTATTCCTTGATGAGATTGGAGAGATGCACCCGGACCTTCAGGCTAAGTTACTAAGAGTGCTGGAAGAACAAACATTTACAAGAATTGGCGATACGAAACCCATTATAGTAAATGTGAGGATAATTGCTGCCACTAATAGAAATTTATTAGAAGAAGCACGAAGTGAAAAATTTCGCAGTGACCTCTATTACAGGCTTTCCGTTTTTAAAATACAAATACCGGCATTAAGAGACAGAAAAGAAGATATTCCTTTGTTAGTAGAGAGTTTTATTTCAATTTATTCCAGTAAAACAAAAAAGAAAATAAATAAAATTACCCCTGAATTCTACGAAAGGCTTTTTGCCTTTAACTGGCCTGGTAATACCAGGGAACTGAAGAATATTATGGAACGGGCGGTTATTCTTTCAGAAAATGGTGAAATAACAAAAGATTTACTTCCCCTGGAAGTGCTTTATCCTGATGCAAGGTCCCTTTCAGATAACTACGGAACCCTTGAAGAAATAGAAAAAGTACATATTCAGAGAATGCTATTTTTTACCAGGGGGAATAAAACAAGAACGGCAGAAAAACTTGGTATCGGAGTACCCACCCTTTATCGAAAACTGGAACAATACGGATTAAAGTAGATCCCTTCTGTTTTAGAATCATCCCCTTTCAAAACAGAATACTTTATTAAACATATAATATTTCAGCAATAAAATTCTATAACGTTTATATTTTATTTATCAGTTAGTTATGTGATGAGGGAAGTTTTACTGATTGCTTCTGGTACAGGCTTTGTCTGCTATAAACAAAATATTTTGCTATGGTATCACAGATATTACCTATTTTATTGACCATTGTAATTTTCACGGCTTTGTATTTTGCTGGCAGGCTAATTTTAAATGTAATTGATGGAATAATTAAACAAAAAAACAACAGACCATATTAAAATGAACCCGTAATTTGCTTTTTATTAGAAGAAAAAAATGATACGCTTAAACCTGAAAAGTAAATTATTCCTGGGATTTGGCTTCCTGTTTTTTATGATAATTCTGATATGGATTATTGGTGGATACTTTATCTACGATTTATCGAATCGTTCTGCTGCAATGCTTCGGGAAAATTATCAGACAGTTGAATCGACAAAATTTTTATTACAATCTATTGATGAAATCAAAAATCAACAATTAAGTTTTTTCTTTGGTGAAAAGGAAAGGTTTGATGAGAGTGTTTTTTTAGACAACCATCAAATCTTTAAAAAAAATTTAACGGCAGTTGAAAATAACATTACTGAGGAAGGTGAGAGGTCAATAATTGAGGAGTTAAAGAATAATTATCAACAATATTCAAAGTCCTTTGAAAGAATAAAATATACCAATGGAGAGGATCCTTCTCTTTATTTCACTGAGCTGGTTCCGGAATACCGCATGACCAGGTACCTTATCGTACGCTTATGGGATATGAATATGAATGCCATAAGTCATAAAAACACCCTGCTGAAAAGTACTGCTCACAGGGCTTTCGTTATTATATCAATCATCGGTATGGCGTGCTTTATTATTTCGGCTCTGTTCTTATTTCGCTATCCTCACAACATTGCACGTCCGATTGGTGAACTGATACGAGGTATTAGTGAAATTGCGAATCGCAACTATACTAAAAGGCTTAATTTCCAATCCAACGATGAATTGGGTGAACTAGCCAGAGCCTTTAACACAATGGCTGCCAAGTTAGATGAATATGAGCATAGTAATTTATCGGAAATTTTATTCGAAAAGAAGCGGATTGATACCATCATAAACAATATGAATGATGCTATTATCGGATTAAATGATAAAAAACAAATTATTTTTTCGAATACTTATGCCTGTAAGATTATAAACCTGGAAGAATCTTCGATAATTGGAAAATATGCTCCGGATATAGCATTAGTTAATACTACTTTTCAATCCATCATTAGTGATATTTTGGATAAACAAATCCATGATCTAAAAGAGTTCAAACCCTTGAGAATTATGCTGGACACCAAGGCAAGGTATTTTGCAAGAGAAGTACTTGAAGTAAACTTAACTAAAACCGGTGAAGACGAGCCAATCAGGGCAGGGATGGTCATTGTTTTAAAAAATATTACCCATTTTCTTGAGCAGGATGAAGCAAAAACAAATTTTATAGCGACCATATCGCACGAATTGAAAACACCTATCTCATCCTTACGTTTGAACCTTAAACTATTGGATGACAAAAGAATCGGTAACCTCAATACAGAACAAGGGGAGATTGTTAAGGCTTTGAAACTGGAAACCAATAAAATGCTTACTATTACTTCTGAATTGTTAGACATGGCTCAGGTCGAATCCGGTAATATTCAACTCAATTTCCAAAAGGTATATACTACCACCATTTTTGACTATATAAGAGAAACGTCGGAAAATCATGCTAAAACCAAAGATATTTCCATTGATTTTAAAATAGAACCGGACTTGCCACCCGTTTATGCTGATCCGGAAAAAACCGCCTGGGTTCTTATTAATTTGATAAATAATGCCATTCAATATTCTAAAAATGGGAATCGTGTACTGGTAATTGCATCAAGAAACGAAAACGACATTATTTTTATGGTACAGGATTTTGGGAAAGGAATTCAGTCCCAATATCTTGAATTGATTTTTCAGAAGTTTTTCCGTGTTCCCGATTCTACTGAAAAGGGAACAGGATTAGGACTTGCCATTTCAAAAGAATTGATAAGCAAACAAAACGGCCGGATTTGGGCTGATAGCAAACTTGGTAGCGGAAGCAGGTTTTATGTTAGTTTACCGGTTTATACTAATTAGTGTCTGTCCATAATGTCCAATATCTGCGTTGCTGCAAAAATTTTAA
>CAYRTD010000141.1:0-9844 GCA_964426915.1 uncultured Bacteroidaceae bacterium
TTAAAATTTTTGCGCGCCTTGATCTCGAACATTAGCTTCGCTGAGCTCACCGCCAGTTGGCGGTTCGGTTCTGAAACAGACTCTCGACTTTATTGACGGACACTAATTAGTGCCTGTCAATAAAGTCGGGTGTCTGGATCATCCGGTGTCATTTTTTAAATTTTATATAAAAATATCTGAAGTTTAAAGTATTTTTACAGGCATTCTTTTACCTGAAAAACAATATCCGCAAATGAAAAAAATACTCATATTTCTGATGGCAGCAACACTGACCGGATTGTTACTCGTGTCGTGCGAGGAATTCGAGGAATTCGATGAAACACTACTGATTGGCAAATGGGAATCCGGAACCCTGTATTACAGGTATTTTAGTGATGGTACGGGCTATACCTGGGATGTGGGCGATGATGTCAATGAGGATGAAGCTCAGGATTATACATGGACCTTAGTGGAATCAGAATTAACTCATATCCATATACTGGAAATCGGAGGAACTGTTCCCAAGCTGTATACCGTTCTTGAACTAACCTCTACGAGCCTGGTTTATGAAGATGACTTTGGAAAGCGTTTTAGTTTCATCAAATCTGATGATTAGCAGGAATTTTACCCGGGAACTTAAATCAATTATCCATTCTTATAATGAAAAGATATCTTAAAATTATTTTTATTACACTGATATCCTTATTCCTCTTAGTGATTATCTCCGTTAGTATTACAATCTGGCTTTTATTTAGTCCTGAAAGACTGACTCCTATTGTAAGAAATCAGTCAGAAAAGCACATCCCCTATCACACGGAAATCGGAGAGGTTGAACTCACTCTCTTCAGTACATTCCCGCAATTTGGAATAAAGCTTAATAAGCTCACGGTAACCAGCCCTGCAGCCGGTGCTTTTTCCGATACCCTGTTGAATCTTGATGAGGCCACAGGCGTAATTGATGCAAAGAAATATTGGAAAAAAAGGGAAGTGGTCATAAATGAGCTTATACTAAGCAAGGGTTCGGCGAATGTATTTACAGACAGTCTGGGAAAATCCAATTACGGATTATTTATGAAAGAAAGCGCCTCGGAAAGTGAAGAATCACCGGAAACAGAAGTCAGTTTTATTAATTTGGAAAATATTGAATTTAATGATTTGGATATTTCCTATATCGACCTTTCCTCCCAAATGAATGTAGGTATTGAAAATCTAAATGCCAGAGTTTCCGGAAACATGATTGAAGACATTGTGAAAGTAAATCTTATGGTAAATAATGCCCGGGTCTCATATGAGGATAAGGGTGAAAAATACCTGGAACATGCCCGTCTGAAATTCAGCATCCCGGCAGAAATTAAACTTTCCTCACAGATCATTAACCTGGATAAAGCTTTCATGTCCCTCAATGATTTGGGTATAACGCTTAATGGATCTATTGAAAGTACGCCTTTCAGTGAAAACATTATCGCCGATATCAGTTATGAGTTTAATTCATGGGATATACAGGATGCCATGAAACTCATACCCCTTGCCTATCTTTCAGGCACAGGAATAAACAAGGCTTCCGGTCGTGTTTCCTCAAAAGGAATAATAAAAGGAATAGTCAATGACTCATTGATGCCCTTGACAGACATCAGCCTTATTCTGGAAAACGGGGATCTCAGTTACGCGGAATTCCCGTTTCCCTTAACAGAAATGAACGGGGACATACGTTTCTACTCGGATATGAATAATGCGTACCTTGATATCAATCATTTTGAAGCCAAAACTCCTCATTCGGAATTCGGGACAATGGGAAAGATTAACCATCTCTTTTCGGATATGCATTATGAACTCACAACCAGTGCCAATGCCCTTTTAGATGAATTCAGGAGTTTTTTACCCAATGATATGGACATCAGCCTTAACGGCCGGATCAAGGGGCAAATAAAAACAGATTTTTTAATGTCGCAGATAACAAACATGGAGCTGGAAAAAATAAAAACATCTGGTTCATTCCTGCTTACCAACTTCACCATGGTTTACGACAGTCTGTTTATGTCAACCGATCACTCCGGAATCGACTTCTCCCTCCCCCACCCCAATGCATTGAAGAATAATACAACATTTGCATTTGCCAAAATAGAATCTGTCAATCTGAAGGCATCCCAAATAGAAGGCTTTAACACTTCGATGAAAAACAGTAGTATATATTTGGAAATGTCGGATGTAAGAGATACCAGTCTGATTCCGGATCTATTTTGTGTATTCAGCAGCGACTCACTCCAGGCCGGCACAGACAGTGTAAATCTCAGCATGTTTAAGCCTTTTGGAAACATTTCCCTATCACCGGCGAAAGATGCTCCCGGTCTGCCGGCAATTAAATTCGCCTGCTCCGGTTTTGATGTAGAGGCTAATTCAGGTCCGGACTCTTTAACCATAGGAGACATTAATCTTTCTGCAGATGTCATTCACGACAAAACCCAGGAAGATGTTTTCCTTCAATGGCCCGGACAGGGTTCGATCGAAATGAATGACGGGATTATTGCTCTTTCAACGCTTTCCGAACCAATTGGGATTCCTGCCATAAAAATGGATTTTGATCCGGAAACCTTCAATATTCATGATAGCAGGATTAACATCGATCAATCTGACTATAACTTAACAGGAATCATAAACAACGTTATGTCATATTTCAGAGGAGATTCTCTCCTAAGGGCTGATTTAAATTTTATTTCCAACAGTACCAACCTGAATCAGATAATGTACCTGACCAGCGGAATTGGCATGGATGAAGAGAAAGCCGTTCAAAAAACAGAACCTTCTGATGAGGATTCTTTTACCGGACCTTATATGGTTCCCCTGGGCATTGATTTAATGCTCCAGGCCAGCGTTAATCAATTAATCAACGGAACAGATACCGCCACCAACATTACAGGGGAAGTCCGGATTAATGACGGTATCCTGGTTCTGGATGGATTATCCTTTACAACACCTGCCGCCGATATGCAGTTAACTGCTATGTATCGCACACCGCGGAAAAATCATATCTATTTAGGTATGGACTATCACATGCTGGACGTGGAAATCAGCAGGCTACTCAATATGATTCCCGACATCGACACCCTGATGCCTATGCTTCGTTCATTTGAAGGATCAGGCGAATTTCATATCTCCATTGAAACCTATTTGGATTCTGCCTATAATATCAAAAAATCAACACTTCGCGGTGCTTCATCGATAAAAGGTGAAGACCTTGTGTTAATGGATGGTGAAACTTTCAGTGAAATAGCCAAAACCCTTCGCTTCAGCAGAAAAGCGGAAAACCGGGTTGATTCCTTATCGGCAGAATTCACTATTTTCAGGGAAGAAATTGATATTTATCCTTTTCTGATCGTTATGGACAAGTACAAAGCGGTGGTTGGGGGCCGGCACAACTTTGACATGAGCTTTGATTATCATATTTCAGTTGTAAATTCCCCCTTACCTGTGCGATTGGGAATTGACATCAAGGGATCACTGGATGAATTGCAATACCGGCTGGCCAATCCCAGATATGCAGAATTTTATCGTCCTTCATCCAGACGGGTCATTGAAAACCGTCAACTGGAACTAAGGAAAATGATCAGGGAAGCATTAATCCAAAAAGTGGAAAAAAAAGAAGCCTTATAAAAAAAACACAAAAGACCGGCTCTTTTTATTCCTTTAAACTTAACCGGCCCAATCCGGTACTAAGTTGAATACAACACCGAAAACATTACCAATCAACAAATAGGTCATTAAGGTGATTATTAGAATTCCCAAAAGATTCAGGGTAAAACCGGTACGCATCATCCGGCTGATGCTAACCCTCTCGGTACCAAAAATAATGGCATTGGAGGGAGTTGCGGTGGGAAGCATAAATGCCAGTGAGGAGGCAATTGTTGCCGGAACCATGAATAGTAATGGATTATCACCGGTTGCTACCGCGATACTTGCAAAAGCAGGTAAGAGCATTTGAGTAGATGCTACATTTGATGTAAGTTCAGTGAGCAATGACATCATGGTTACAATTGCCAGAACAAATACAATGGAGGGGATAGATTCTCCCCAGGCCAACTGTTCACCAAACCATAGAGCAAGACCGGAGTGTTCAAATCCTTTTGCCAGAGCAAATCCACCTCCAAAAAGCAGCACAATATTCCAGGGTAAACGGTTAGCAGTTTTCCAGTTCATGATCTTTTGACCCTTTTTGTTTTTCGAGGGCCAAAGAAACAGGATTATTGAGATAAATATTGCTGAAGTCCCGTCATTTATAAATTCTTTCTTTTCAAAAAGGCTTCCCCATCCGGGAATACTGAAATTGTCCGTGCTAATCCCCGAACGTGCTATCCACAAAAATGCAAGTGTCAGGAATAAAACAAAAACCGTCTTTTCCTCATAACTGGTCTTACCCAGCGCTTTAAGCTGATTATTAAAGGTGTCGGCAGATAAATTTGTCCATTTTTCCTTGGGTTTAAACAGGTAATATAATAATGAAAAAGCTGCCCCGAACATGATAATTGAAATGGGTAGAGCAAAAATAAACCATTGGGCAAATGATATTTCAGGGGCAGATGGGTATAACAAGGACAATATCCTTACACATATCAAATTTGTAGGTGTTCCTACCAGTGTAGCATTTCCTCCGATAGATGCGCTATAGGCAATACCTAATAAAAGCCCAAGACCGTATTTTGAGATTTTTTTCTTTCCGATATTAATTTCAAGTTCAAAAATAATTGAAGTGACAATGGGAATCATCATCATTGTAGTTGCAGTATTTGATATCCACATAGAGAGGATCATACTGGCAAGCATAAACCCGAATAGAATTCGTCCCGGACTTACCCCAACCCATTTCAAAATGGTAAGGGCAATCCGTTTGTGCAGATCCCAGCGCTCCATCGCCAGCGCCATAACAAATCCACCGATAAATAAAAAAATGATGTGATTAACATATGCTTCTGAAATAATCTTACCATCGAGAACTCCCAGCATAGGAAAAGCGGCAATAGGCACCAGGGCGGTTACAGCAAGGGGTAATGCTTCAGTTACCCACCAGATCGCCATCAGAATAGCTATGGCAAAAGTTCGGGTTATCTCGGGTTTTCCCGGTTCAAGGTCTACAAATAGTAATATGAAAGCAAAAACAATTATTCCTGCGAAAAATCCAATCGTTTGTTTTTTCATCCTCTGATTAAAAAATTTTGTCCAACCTTAAAGCACGTTAAAATATCAGTTCATCTTTATTTACCTGAGATCAATTCGCTTATGTTTTTCTATGAAACCGGGTTCTATGGTAATTCCCATTCCAGGACCGGCAGGGACTTTTATTTTACCCTCCCTGCTGGTAAGATCTGTAGTCCCGGATATTATCGGTATTTCCCTGTTAAAACCCTTGAATTCATGATAAGGCCCTGCATTGGGCAAAGCCGACACAAAATGCATCATATACAGATAGCCCAGCCCGGAACCGGATATATGAGGAATACACATTTTCCCCCTGGCTGCCCCCATCAGAGCCACCTTCATTGAGCGGATCATGCCCCCAAAATAAAAGATGTCGGGTTGAATAATATCTAAGGCATCATTTCCGATCAGCCATCTGAAATTATGCATACCACCTTCCTGTTCTCCTCCGGCAACGGGAATTTCAAGTGCATCGGCAACCATTTTCGTTTCTTCATACCAGTCGAAAGGTACCGGCTCCTCGTAAAAATCAATGTCATACTCCTGCAGGATCCTACCAATCCGTATAGCTTCATCTACGGTATATGAGCCATTGGAATCTGCATATATCGTCATTTCCGGACCAAAAGTTTCACGAACAAGCGGGATCAGGGCTTCGGTTCTGCCCGGAGGATAATCAGTGTTATTACTCATTCTTCCACCTATCTTAAACTTAACTGCTTTAGCACCGGTTTCTTCTACTTTTTCAACTATACGCCTGATAGATTCTTCGGCTGTTTTACCCCTGTGATTATTAGCCTGGTAAACAGCGATTTCCTTATTATGTATTTCACCGATGAGCTCCCCCATAGACTTACCGGCTATTTTGCCCAGCATATCAAGAATGGCAAATTCAACCGTAGCAAGCGGCACCCATAAAGCCAGACTCTGTAACTTATAATTGCTTTTATAAACATAGACTTCTTCGAGCAATTGCTCCAGCCTGACAGCATCCTTTCCTAAAAAAAATGGTTGTATCCGGTTAATAAAGATGGGGTAAAGCGATATCATCTGCATATTATTGCTGACAGATATTCCTTCCGCTCCGTCAGTAGATATAACTCTGCAAATAAAATTATTCTCATAACGTAAGAGTTCAACCTTTTCTATGATTACCGGGCTGGTAAAAAACCCGGTTTTCAATACCGGTTTTGCCAGAATTTCATCAAGCTCTGAAAAATTTGTATTTAACGAAGTTGAGCTTGTGTTATCCGAACATGCATTTAAGAAGAGAGAACTTCCCAATGCACCCATAGCAGATTTTTTAAAGAATGATCTCCTGTTTGTTCCCATAGCGGATAGTATAAAATTTCATTTTTAACATTAGTGTGTTAAAACAATAACAAGTATAATTAATTTAAAAATTTTTGACATCATAATGTATTGGACAAAGTAGGTCAGGAAAGTGTCAGAAATGTGACAAATGAAAAAACAATAGGATTAAGAAGAGTTTATCTGATTGTAATAAAGAGCTTTAACCCGATATAGCAAAGCTTATGTTTTTGTCATGTAAAAACATTACTTAGTGTCTGTCAGAAAGGTGGAGTCCGCCCGGATTGAGTTAGTGTTTCTCGATAAAAATCTATATTTTTTAATCAATCCCGTGACAAACGAATGCCAATCTTAGGACAAAGACTTATCATTCTGATGTTCTGTACTTTATCGTGCCTTAAAAACCGGCATAAAAGTTATTCATCCATCTAATAATCAGTATATTTGAAGATATGCTGCACAACGCAAAAAAGATGAAATTGGCAGCGGTATAAATGGATTCTGAATTTACTGTAAAACACAAGATCATGGCAAGGTATTTATCTATTCTTTTTTTTCTGATTGTTTCAGGTTCTGCAAAAGCCCAGCTATCTCCTCTTAACTGTAATCTCGATGAATACATCTACCAGGAGGGACTAAATGCCAGCCTTAGCGATGAAATGCTGACGCTAACCTGGGAAGGAGCTTCTGGTAATACTTTGCGCCTGCGTTTTTCACTTAATTCAGGTACACCCACTATTCAGGAACTGGCAATTAGTCCATCCGGGGATCAATGGCATACACTTGCGTCCGGCATAACACCGGAATTCAGGGTAGTCTCAGGCATGCGTCGTGTTACACAGCAGCAAACAGAACCTCTGGAAAAATTAGGTATTGAATTAAGCGAAGAAAAATTAAATGAAATCAAGTGGGATGCATTCTGGGATGCACCTTTGTACATTTCTGAAGAACCACCGCGTTCTCATGTTACTTCGATACCGGCACGGGAGCCTTTCGCCAATCACCCGGGTATGCCCAGAAAGCCAGAAGAAGTAACCAGAGCGGTTGCCTCCTATCATGCTGAGAGTTGCACGGTGCGTACCAACGGAGCACGTCTTGAAATCATTTTCCCGGGTGTAAGTGCTGGGATCTTTGAAGGTTATTTACAATACGATGTTTTTAAAGGTTCAAACCTGATTCGTCAAATGTTTGTTGCGAGGACGGATCATCCCTCTGCAGCATTTAAATATGATGCCGGATTCAGGGGATTATCCGTTTCTGATGCCTCGCAGATGATCTGGAAAGATCTTGCCAAAAACTGGCAGGATTATCAATTTGGTGGACCACCAGATGAAACATATACCATTGTACGCAGTAGCAACAGACTTATCTCTGCCGAGTTTAGGTCAGGCTCTGTATCCGCCTTTCCCCCACCCCACAGTTTTTACTGGGCACGCGAATCAGAAAAAAATTTGGGGTACAGCTGGTACAGGAAGGACAGCGAAAAAACTTTTTCCTTCGGTATCCGTCAGGCTGAAATTGAAGAAGATCCGGAATTCTATCACAATTTCGCATTGTACAGTGCACGTCCCGGAACCTGGCAGCGGATGCCGGTTTTTTTTCACATAGATCCCGGAACAGGAATTCAGGCAACAGAGGAAGCCCTTAAATTTACCAATGGTGATAAATTCAGGCCCTTGGCAGGATATAAGGTGATGGGGCATCACTACCATGTAGGACTCGTCAAGCGTCTAAAACAATTTGGCAGTTTTGATCAGCGCCTGAATGATATATCAACCATGAAGTCTGTCGGTATGGACATCTACAGTATCATTGACGGAGCAAGGGGTCCCGGACGTCACGACAAAGATGAGCTTTTTTTAAATGACCTCGCGGAATATTATGAAGCCGCCCGAAGGCAGTCAGATAAGAACTTCCTGGTTATGCCGAATGATGAAAACAGCACAGGGGGGAGACCTCCTTTCATGGGCGGACATTACGACATTTTAATGCCAAGGCCGGTTTACTGGCGACCCCAGAGAAAACCAGGCGAACCACTCGCTTATGTACATCCCAGGTATGGTACCGTTTACAATTTGGGCAGCCCGGAAGATATGATGGAAATGGCCGAAAAAGAAGGCGTATTGATTTCACAACCTCATCCAAATGCAAAGCGGTCGACTGGCTATCCCGAAGCAATAAAGGATGAACCCCAATTTCTGCATAAAAACTATCATTCTCTTGGATACCGCTGGGGCATGGGTATCGATGCATCGGAAACCCGACTTGGTGAATACCGTTTTCTTAGCTTGTGGAATAAAACCAATAATTGGATGGCTGCACGGGGATTACCGCCAAAATTTGCCCTGGCCATTTCCGAGGCACGTTCGGATCTTGGAGATCGTGGCAAACCGCCATATGATGATGTTTATGGAATGTCTCCGGTTAATTATATTAAACTTGATACTGTCCCTTCTGTAGATGATATGAGTTCTATTATTAAGGCATTAAAAGAAGGTGAATATTTTATTACTACAGGAGAAATTTTGATCCCTAGCTTTGAAATTCTGGGAACCGGAAATAACAGGACCGTAATAGCCGAGGTAGAATGGACTTTTCCGCTGGATTTTGTCGAACTCGTTTGGGGCGATGGCGAAAAAACCGGCCGGAAGATCATTTCTGCCACGGAATTTCCTCCTTTCGGCAAAAAACGGTTTGAACTCCCCTTTGATGCCACTGGTAAAAAATGGGTACGGTTTGCTGCCTGGGATGTTGCCATGAACGGTGCCCTGGTGCAACCTATAGAATTATAATGGTTTTATTGAGATAATAATTTGTATTAATATTTATAAAAATGAAGCGACTATTACCCGTTTTAGGTATATTTTTAATGTTGTGATATATTTATTCCTGTAAAAATAAGCAGAAGGTCATGGAAGAAAAGTTTGAACATGCATTTCTCAATTACAATTTACCCATTGATGATCGGGTGTAAGACATGATGTCAAAAATGATCCTGGAAGAATAATTTTCAATCCTTCAACAAACCACGATAATCATTAATATTTAATTATTTTTTTCGCAAGGTTTTCCTGTTTTATGAAATAGAACCCCGGAGGAAGATCCCCGCCGGTTATGCTTTTTCCATCCCAGGTATACTCAACAAGTTGTTGACCTTTTATTGCTGGTTGCAGCACACGCACAAGTTGCCCATTTATATTATAAATTGAAAGTTCGTTTTGACCAACTATCTGCTTTGTTGTGATTTTTATTTCATCTGTAAAGGGATTCGGAAAAGCAAGGAAATCATTATCCATGCTTTCTGGGATAAGGCCAGAAATCGCATCATCCGAATTAATTGTATTGCTTGGAGCGGATTCCAGGCTGT
>CAYRTD010000142.1:0-9764 GCA_964426915.1 uncultured Bacteroidaceae bacterium
TTTCAAAATCGTTTTTGATTTCGTTTATGAGTTTTTCCATGCTACGCTTTTCATCCTTACTTTTTGCATTACGGTAAGTCATTACAGCAAGTCGGTAGCTATCAATGCTCCATTTGCTTTTCTTTAATGCTTTTTTAATATCGGCATCAAGTGTATAACGGCTTATGAGTGAATTACCGCATTTTATATTGATGTCAATATTAGGAAGCGTTTCCAATTCTTCCGTTCCGCTTTTGTAATAAGCATTCTTCAAAAGCTCAATCCACAAACGTAAACGACATATTTTCACCGAATTTGGATTTATATCCACACCAAACAAACAGTTTTCAATTATAGTCTGCTTTTCATAAAAAAGTGTTTCTTGTATTCGCTGACTTTCTTTGTTTTTTGGACTGTATTCAAAAAGTTCTCCGTCTTCGTCAGTAACGACAAGTTCATCGTTAACAACTTCAACCTGATATTCTTTTAGCCGTTTGCCTTCAATATCGGAAAGTATTTTCAGGTCGTTCTTAATGGCAATTATTTCATTTAATGCAGAAACCAAAAAGTGCCCTGAACCTACAGCAGGGTCACAAATTTTCAAATTATTGATAATTTCGTTTGCCTCTTTTCGGTCTTCAATTTTGTCGTAAAGTCCATCTATGTCTTTGCAGTTCCAACTTTTCGTTTCATTAAATTTCTGAACAACTGCACGGCGAATAGTTTCACGGCACATGTACATGGTTATAAAACCAGGGGTAAAAAAAGAACCGTCTTTGTAGCCGTTAATTTTCTCGAAAATTAATCCAAGAACTGAGGCATTAATTATTGTTTTATTTTCTTCCTGAATATCTTCGGCTCCTTCACTTGCAAAATCATAAGCATCCAAAAAGTCAAACAGGTATTGTAACGAGTTAAGTTCACCATTTAAACGCTTTCCTGTTTTGTCCTTTAGAACAGTAGAGTTTAATAAAGGTAAAGAATATTCATCTTCTAAATTGCTTATACGAACTGTTTTGTGTTCTAATTCATTTGGTTCAAACAACGAACTATTGAGGTAAGGAATACTTCCAAATTTTTTCTTTACTAATTCGCTTCGCTCATTTTCCTTAATTGCCAGAACCTGAAAAAACAATTTATTCAGTGCATCAAAATCGGGTATTCGTTCAAAACTCAAAAATTTATATGATTTATCACCAGCATGATACTTTACCAATTGACCCTCCAATAATTTCAAGAACAGAACACGATTTATCCAGGTAATAACCAACTCAAGCGCCACATTAAAAAGTTGTTCTTCCTGATTTGCTCCATAATCACTTGCTTTAATTTGTGAGAGGCAATCTTCGTACTTAAGGATAGTAATTGTATTTTCAATTAATGAACCAGTATCACGGTCTTTTTCAGCTTTTCGCCCAATTAGTTTCTTGCTTCCGTCTTTTGTTTCCTGTAATCCGATTATGTGCAAAAGTTCAGAGTAGAATCGTTTATCCAAACTATTACTATCATTGACAAACGGTAGTTTTAATAAGTTCTCAGGTGAAAAGAGTTTAAAAAGAGCTACAAGCTTTTTATCATCCAGTTTATCATTTTTTCTGATGGTTTTTTCGTAATCACGAATATCAAACCATGTAAATGATATTTCACTTTTTAGTTCGTTTAAAAATGGTTCTGCAATTTGTTTATAGAAAAAATCGGTTTTTGATTCGGATAATCTGCCATCTTCAAAATCAGTGAATTGTTTAACCAACTTTTTATCCTGAGCAAATAATCGGTCAAAGTCACTGGCATTAAATACAAACCATTCGTAAATATTTGTAACAATCAGGTATTTTACTTCAAGATTTTTGTTTGTAATTCGTTCTCGTAAAAAATAAAGAATCAATTCCTGAACAGCCTTAGAATTCAGGTTGTCCTTTGATGGCATTTCTGATTTATTCGAAGGTTTTTTGGTCTCAATAAGTATGCCAACAGAAGAATTAGAATCTTTGCCGTTGTGAATTACTAAATCTGTGCGGCCTTTTGTATTTACATAATGTTCAAGAGAGTAATAAGTATCCTTTAGAAAAGCACTAATTATGTTTTTATGAAATTCTTCCGATTCTGTTTCGTTAATCTGGTCGTAAAGGTTCAGAATATTTTCTTTGAATTTCTCAATCTGTGTACGATTGGGTTTAACTTTTAAGAAAGCTTTGTTAATGGATTTACGTATGCTGATAATATTCAAGTTCATATAATTCAATCAAGTCTTTTCAATTTCAAGTCAATAAAAGTACAAAAATCAATCTGTATGCTGGGGTGGGCGGGCAAAAAAAAGCATGTGTTTGGCAGCGAAGGGATGGTGGCAGGGATGGGCTGACAAACTCTTGCTTTGTGCGTTGGGGTTTCTTAAAATATCTGTCTCATTTTTTCTCATCAATTTAGCACTATGTTTCTGTCTGGGTGGCTTGCGTACAACAGCGAAATCTATATAAAAAATTCGGTAAAATCGTGCGTTTTCAAAAAAAGCTCATTCAATTATGCTACTGAGAAAAAGATTCATGCAAAGTATTTTATCCTTTATTTTGACTTTTTCTTTAATTCTGCTGATCCTTCCTGCCAGTGTATATATTCATACATGAATGAATTATAGAGCATTTCAGCAATTATCTTTGCGCCCCTGGTATTAAAGTGTACAAAATCACTCACTGCCAGGGGCGGTTCAGCATACACCCAGGATGGCATGGAATTCCTTCCGCCCATAGCTTCATACATATCCCAGAAAGCACATCCTGAATCAAGAGCAGCATCCCGGACTGCATTTCTCACACCTTCCAGGTTCGGATGGGTAATAAATTTTCCTTTTTCCTTCACTGACATATCAGAAGGACCCACGACCAGTACCGGAATCTTTGGGAGCATTTTTTTCACTACCCTTAATTCTCTTTTAAAATAATTTTCATATTGCTTAAAATTCTTTAGATATGGAACAGCATTTCCCCCAAACTGGAGAATAAGCATACCAACATTCATATCCTGATACATCTGCCGGAGAAATGCAGTATCGGTTTTGGAAAACATAAGTCCTGAACTTCCCCGAAGAGGAATATTATCTACAGCCACTCCCCAGGTATCATCCAGGCTTACTCCATAAACAATCATACTTTCATCGGGGCCAAAAACAAACCGGATGTTTTTGGGTACCTGATCCAGCTGCCAGTTCAGCTTATTATAACGAAAGGAATAAGCGACATCTACATTATCAGCAGTACTGTCATTTACCATAAACCTGATCCTGGTAAAAGAACTATCTGATTTTCCGAGGATTAAAGAAACATAATTAAATTTTTTGGCAGTAGGGTAAGCTATCGGAGAAGGTTTGAATTCCAGCCACTCATCTCCTGTGAAAATATTTACCGGTCTTCGGATGGCTGAAAAAGCAAACAATGCTCCATATCTCCTGTGATCAATTGAGGCATCCCTGTTAATAAAACCTGTAAACCTCTTCCAGTTATCTGAATAGGATTGACTTATCGATCTTTTCCCGTTATAAAGCGGAACAGCCGGAACCAGTCCGCAGCCAGACCCGCCGAAGGTCGTTTGCATCCTATGCCGGATATATCCGGTGATCCTGTCTGCTTCAATCTGCGAATCTCCATAATGTAAAATCCTTAGCAATTCTTTATTCTCTTTTAATCCGGTTAAGGATGCAAAAAAGGAACTGAAAAGATCTCTTTTTCCCTCCGGAAACCGGATAGAATGAATATTTGTCTTGGGTGGTATTTTTATTACCGGGATATCAGATGTATCCGGGATACTATCCACGGCTGCAACAACCGGACCTGGAAGCGTATCGGATGAAGTTTCAGGGGCAGGTTGTTCAACTATGTCCGAAATATCAGCATACTCGATACTATCTTTAGTCAGAATTTCGTCGAAAGTTAAAAACTTCAGGTTTATTTTATCACCAAGATTTAAACCATCCTGCGGAAAGAAGAAAGAAATGATCAGAAGAACCAGAACTACGCTGACAAAAAAAGCAAGAATCTGGTAAGGTCTCATAGTTCATATATAGGTTCAACAAAGAGGTCTGTTCATCTTTATTACATCCTCGGCTTTATCTTTAAAATCTGTCCCGGTTTGATTTTATTGCCATAACTAAGATTATTCAATTTTAAAATATCTGAATCCGATACCCCAGGGTAGATCTTTGCGATATCCCATAATGTATCCCCGGATCTCACCTTGTAGGTTATATAATCATCTAAATCAGCGGATGTACTTACAGGTGACGGTTTGGGTGCCGGACTAACCGTTTTTCCTATTCTTTTTTGCTTGTCCGTGAAACTCAGAATATCGATATCCTTAAATTGTGCAGCTTTTCCATTTGGCACATATACCACCAGTTTCTGACCTGCACGGATTACATTGGAACGGATATTATTCCAGTATCGCAGATTGGATATTCTCACGTCATACCACATGGAAATGAAACCAAGGTTATCCCCGGGTTTTACGGTATAGACAAATTTGGTATACCTGTCAGAAGGCAATTCAGGAAGCCGGTAATTTTTTGCCGTAGGATTTACGATCATATTCTCCTCATTTAAATAAACCGAGTCCTTCCAGGCATAGATAGAATCTTCCAGACCTATAAACCGGATGGCGTCAGCCTGGGGTAACCGCAGGACATAGTTCCTTCCATCACCGGGGATAATATCATATTTATAATGAGGATTCAGGTCTCTTAATTGTTTTACCGGGATATTCAGAACTTCAGAAACCTGCTTCAAATGCAATTTTTTGCGGATATGAATTGTGTCATTGTTCAGTGCAAAGTCTACCGGAACTGCTTTCATATTATGCTTTTCATAATAATTCATAGCATATGCAGCTGCAATGAAAGCCGGAACGTATCCCCTGGTTTCTCTGGGCAGGTGGTAATAGATATCCCAGTAATTTCTTTTTCCCCCGGCTCTTCTTATTGCCTTATTTACATTTCCGGGTCCGCAATTATAGGCTGCAATTACCAGTGTCCAGTCCTTATAGATCTTATAAAGATCTTTCATAAAGCGTGCAGCAGCTTCGGTAGCCTGGTAGGGATCACGTCTGTCATCGACCAGTGAATTAACCGTGAGGTCATAGCTTTTACCAGTGTAGTACATAAACTGCCAGATACCGGTAGCGCCGGCCCTGGATACTGCACGTGGATTCAGGGCAGATTCTATTACCGCCATATATTTCAACTCATGAGGAATCTGGTAACGATCAAATACTTCCTCAAAAAGAGGGAAATAATATTCCGATAGGGTAAGCATAACTCTCACCCTTTCACGTCTTTGTTTAACGTACAGATCAATAAAATTCTTAACGATGCTGTTATATGACATTTCGATCACAAAGGGAAGGCTGGCAAGTCGTTCTATATAGACAGAATCCGGATAATCGACCCATATCGTATCATCCTCAGGAATGTATGCTGTATCGAGTTCGCTAAAATTTATGCTTTGCTGAACATACCAGAGATTCAAAAGGCTATCCAGGTTGTCATCAAAACCTGAAATAAGATCATCATCTGCAATATCCGGAGTATCTGATTCATCAACCTGAGCAAAAGCTGTTCCTGTATAAAACAATCCGGTCAGCATCAGTATCCACAATCTTCCCATCATAGGTGTTTTTTTTATAAGTAACAAATAAAGTGAAATCTAAAAAGATAAACAAGCAGTGAAACCATAAGAATTAAACCCGGGTAGTGGACTTAATGCCGGAGCATCGGGATGAATACGCAGGGAAATATCCTCCCCCACATCCCAGTCGAAAAGATAGGCATCAACGGTAGCATCAATGATCTGCAGGACATAAAAGCCGGCAGTGCCAATTATGCTTAGGTCCCGCCAGCGCTTGTACAGGTCCATTCCCCTGGTAATCTGATCGGTGGTGAGATTATCACCTTCGAAATACTTAAGTTGGTAATCGGGATCGATTAGCTTCTGTTTAAGGTCTTTATAATATCGTGAATTCCTGTCTATAAAATAAGCAAAAGTTCCGAATCCGGCATAGACAATAGGCAATTTCCAGTATTTACGGTTGTATATCTGCCCGAGCCCTGGCAACACCGCTGCATATAATGCAGCTTTCTGCGGATCTCTCTGGAGAGTATCCTCAACCACAACAGCGTCTTCGGCATTTAAAATAAGGGTATCACCTTCTTCCGGTTCCTGGGCTAAACCCGGAAACCAGCTAAAAACGATGAATAACAGGGATATAAAAACTGTTTTAAACGAATAATTAAAAGAGTTTTCCGATAGGTCAGGCATTGAGTTTGTCGAGTATAGCAATGATTCTTTCAAGATCTTCATCTGATTTAAAGCTAATAACGATCTTACCCCTGCCTTTAGTATTTCTGTTAAAGTCTACATCAGCACCAAACTGCCTGGAAAGATGGACTCTGAGATCTTCGTATTCCTTTTTTACAGGAGTTTTTTCAATCTCCTCCTTTTCCTGAGGATTCTGAATAGCCCTTACAAGATCTTCAACCTTTCTCACTGACAGGTCATTAGAAACAATCTTGTTGTAAATTTCCAGTTGCTTTGAAGGATCCTCAAGATTAATAAGAGCCCTGGCATGCCCCATCGTGATATTCCGCTCCCGTATTCCGAGTTGAATTTCAGGGGGCAGCCTGAGAAGCCTGAGATAATTTGTGACCGTAGATCTTTTTTTACCCACTCTTTCAGAAAGATGTTCCTGGGTAAGCTTACATTCATCCATCAGTCTTTCGTAGCTGATAGCTACCTCAATGGCATCGAGATCTTCTCTCTGGATATTTTCCACCAGCGCCATTTCGAGCATATTGGTATCCTCCGCCAATCTGACAAAAGCCGGAATCGTCTTCAATCCAAGCTTTTTTGCCGCACGGAAACGCCTTTCCCCGGTAATAAGCTGATATTCGTTATTTTCCGTAAGCCTCACGGTTACAGGCTGAATAATACCAATTTGTTTAATTGAATCGGCAAGTTCCTCCAGAGCCACTTCATCAAATTTAGAACGGGGCTGCCACGGATTTGCTTCAATTTTCCTGATCTGGATCTCTGTTACAGAAGATTGATCCTGTAACTGTTCCTTCTTTTCTTCTTCTTCAATGAGAGCTCCCAGTCCTCTTCCCAATGCATTTTTTTTTGCCATATCAGTTATTCAATTATTTTTTCTTCGTTCGTCAGTTGTGTCTGTTCATTTTTTTGCAGTAATTCCCTCGCAAGATTCAGGTAATTGATAGCCCCTTTCGATTCTGCATCATACATTATGGCAGGTTTTCCAAAACTCGGAGCTTCACTTAATTTTATATTTCGCTGAATGATAGTATCGAATACCATTTCCTGAAAATGCCTTTTTACCTCCTCCACCACCTGATTTGAAAGACGGAGACGGGCATCATACATGGTCAGGAGGAAACCTTCAATCTCCAGATCCGGATTCAAACGGTTTTGTATAATTTTTATCGTATTTAATAACTTGCCCAAACCTTCCAGGGCAAAATATTCACACTGGACCGGTAAAATCACCGAATCGGCGGCTGTCAGGGCATTCACGGTAATAAGTCCGAGTGAAGGAGAGCAATCGATCAACACATAGTCATAATCATCTTTTATCTGCTCTACGACTTTTTTCAGCCTGAATTCGCGTTCGGGAATATTCAGCATCTCGATCTCCGCTCCCACAAGATCAATATGGGAAGGAACCAGATCAAGATTTTCGAGTTCAGAATTAAGAACAATGCGTTTGGGGTTAACTTCATCAATCAGACATTCATAGATGCTGGTTTTGATTTTTTTCAAATCAAAGCCGGTTCCTGAAGTTGCATTTGCCTGTGGATCGGCATCTATTATCAGAGTTTTTTTCTCAAGCACAGCCAGACTGGCTCCCAGGTTTATTGCTGTTGTAGTTTTACCAACTCCGCCTTTCTGATTTGCCAGTGCGATTACTTTACCCATTTAGTTCTCCTTTTTAAGATTTAGGTTCTGTTCGAAGGTTTCAAATTTACTATTTTAAAAACTTATCCCTTTTCCAATGTGTTTCCTTATTGTAAACATTCATTTTGTAGTTATGAACATGTTTTCAACAATTTTTATTGTGCATTGTGAAAATACTAAAATCCAGTGAAATATAGAAATTACAATAAATTTCATTAAAAACTCAAAATGAAAGAGCTCTCAAATATAAAATATTTCTAAAAATTTTTAGATGAAAAGTTATATTTTAGAGTCTTGGTTTTTCAGGAATAGTTTAATATTTACTTAATTTTTTTCTTAATGTCCGATCAGAAATGGATAGCCATTATTAATCCAAACGCCGGAGCAGGAAGGTGTGCAAAAGACTGGCCAAAAATCAGTGATTTACTTAAAAAATATAATGTTTCATTTGATACAGCATTTACAGAGAGACGATTTCACGCGATGATTCTTACCCGGAACAAGATCCGTGAAGGGTATAAAAAGATCATTATAGTGGGTGGTGACGGAACAATGAATGAAGTCATAAATGGTCTGTTCGCCCAGAAAAACCTGGTAACTACCGATATCACCCTGGGAATGATCCCGGTAGGTACCGGAAATGACTGGGCAAGGATGTTTGGCATATCCTTTAAATATGAAGAAGCCATTAAAACTCTTATAAAAGAGAAAACCTTTATTCAGGATGCGGGCAGGGTGATTTTCACACGTAAGGATCAGAAAATCGGAAGGTATTTTGTTAATATTGCCGGGATAGGATTTGATGCCCTCGTTACGAAAAAAAGCAATCTCCTGAAAGAGAAGGGACAGGGAAGCAAGCTTTTATATTTTTGGAATATTTTCACAAGTCTTTTCGGTTACAAACATTTCCACGCTGAATTAAATATTGACGGGAATACACATGAATATGATATCTTTTCAATGAATGTGGGCATTTGTCAATACAATGGTGGTGGAATGATGCAATTACCCGATGCCATTCCCGATGATGGAATTTTCGATCTTACGATTATAAAAAAAATAGGAGCTTTGGGAATTCTGCGCAGCTTTCCTGTCTTATATAACGGAAAGATCAAAAGTCATCCCAGGGTTATCTCCTTTAACGGCAAAAGTATTTTCGTCAATTCCACCAAAACTATTTTCCTGGAAACCGACGGGGAGAGTCTGGGACATACTCCTTTTGAATTTGAGATTATTCCTCAGAGTGTTAAGATTGTGAGGGCTGGGGAGAGGAAGTAGGAAGTAGGCGGTGAGCGGTGATCGGTGATCGGTGATCGGTGATCGGTGAGCGGTGATCGGTGATCGGTGATCGGTGATCGGTGTGACCGTCAGTTGGTGATGGCAACCCCGAATGGGGTTGAACTGGAATAGCCATGGGCGGGAAGACAGAGTGAGTGTGAGAGCGAGGGTGCTTTAAAACGCAGGCCTCCGGAGGAGGCAAACAACAATAGCCCCGGGTGGAGTGAGGGAGAAAATGAAGGCCTTTGGCCTTTATTTTTTTCCTCACGGAACCCGGGGTTGCGGGACCCACCCCTCCCTCCTCCCTCCAGGCCGCGCAGCGGGCTGGGGGGAGGAGGGGGCAGAAGGAATAACAAAGGTTGCACAGATTCGCAGATGAAGGATTGTTTGATTGTTTGCGTCAGGAAATTTTCGCAGAATTCTTTCTGTGATACAGAAAGGTTTGACTTTCGATGGGGAGTGATTGTTCGTTTTACGCGGCAAATTAACCCCGATAGGCGTGTGCATCAACTTAAGGATTTATATTTGGTTGTTGTAAGAAAGTCAGTCGTTTACATT
>CAYRTD010000143.1:0-9715 GCA_964426915.1 uncultured Bacteroidaceae bacterium
TAAAGAAGTTAATTCGCTTCATCTTTCTGCCTATGGTGAAGATTTGGTTGTAAATTCCGGATACAGCAATTGGGGAAATGGGGCGCTGGGTTTTTCATGGAATTATATTCATGATCGTGCAAAATCATCCAACACCTTGCTAATTAACAATAAGGATCACATCTCAAAAGCCGGCCTTGGTATCAGCAATGGATTCATTATTGAAGATCAATTTTCATTTGCTACCGGTGAAGCTGGTCCTGCATTGGCGGGCGGTGAACATAAACGAACCTTGCAAATGTTCTATCCTACCAGTGAAACACCGGGCTACTGGGTGCTTTTTGATGATGTGAAAGCATTCAATCCGGCCGATGAAACCCAGGTTTTACTACATCCCCGGTCGGCAGATGTTACAACAATTGCTGAGGATAAACATTATGAATGGAAAGTTAAACGTTGGACCGGTCATGGTGCTGAGATCCATTTGTTTTTGGCCACACCACCAGGGAAAGCGGAACTGATAGATGGTGTACAGGCAGATAAGAGTAACAGCGTTCGCACAAAAGTATTAAAATCAACCCACGAAACTGACAATACAGGAAACAAACAAATTATCACAGTGCTTTTTCCGGTTAAAGAAGGACAGTTATTACCTGAAATCGAACGCTATCAGGGTGACAAATTCACAGGTGCTAAATTAAGTCACCCCGGCAATATCGCTGATTATCATATTGAATCGTACGGGGATGAAAATATTAAACTTGATTTAGGGGCTACAGTTCAAGGCAAATTTTATAGCATTCGAAAGGCAGGGGATACATTAAACTCAGTTTTTGCCATGAATGCCACCCGCTTTGTTTTTGCTGAAAATAACGACAGCATTGGCTTCAAATCTGATGCCAATATCTCACTTTACCTTAAGGGAACTGTTGGTAAGATTAATTCACCATATACCGATGTTACTTTCATTTACCCGGGAATATACGGGGTCAGCCTTAATGGTGCTGAGCTGTCGGTTCTTGAGGATAGAGTGAATTCTATAAAGGTAAAGATCCCCTATGGTACTTTCGATTACGAACTCCTGGCTACCGGTATCCCGGAGAAAGAAACAAACCTGGAGCATTTTCATCGTCAGCCGGAAAAAAACCGGATTAATGTATTTCCCGTCCCGGCAAGGGATCATATTGAAATTAGTAATTTAGAAACGGGTAATAATATAATATCCCTGATAAACATTCTGGGGAAGGAAGTGAAAGTACAATTAACTTCAGAAAACATTCTTAATTTGAATATTGATGAAATAGAAAGCGGATTCTATTTTATCAGGGTGAAGAATTCAATAACAGGGAGGATTAAAACCGGTAGGTTTATTAAAGAGTGAGAAGAACATTTTAAATTACAAATGTCAGAGATTCGAAGAGATCCACAGAAATAATCAGTTTGACGAAGGCTTCTGCCCCAATCCCGGATTCTCAGTATGCAGTATAAAAGAAAACCGGCTTCCTTTTCCTTTTTTGCTTTTAACTTCTATTTTGCTTCCGTGCCGGTTAATGAATTCCTGACATAGAATGAGACCCAGGCCGGTGCCTTTCTCATTTTCAGTGCCGGGGAGAGTGAAATTTTCTCCGATTTTAAATAATCCGGAAATATTTTTCCTGTCAATGCCTGTGCCCTCATCGCTAATGGATATTTCAATTCCTCCATTCACGGGTTCAGCCTTTAAAACCACCTTTCCTCCTTTATGGGAAAACTTGATGGCATTGGAAAGAAGGTTCCTTAATACAATAGCGAGCATCTTAGCATCGGCATAAACAATCTGATCCTCTTTAAAATCTGTCTCCAATCTGATGTTTTTCTTTTCAAGGTTCAGTTTTAAAAGGTTCAATAAAGGTTTCATGATTTCTCCCAACCTGGATTTTTGAGGAGAATAAACCATTTGGCCTGTTTGTATCCTGGCCCACTCAAGCAGGTTGTCAAGAAGAACTGAAGCTTCTTTTGATGACTGATGCATCAGCGTAATGTATTTCAGCAAAGTCTCCTGGTCTATTTTATCATACCGGGAATTTATCAGTTCCGAGAATCCGTTTATTGCATTCAGCGGATTTTTAAGATCGTGTCCGATTACTGAAAATAACCGGTCCTTGGTGTCATTTAGGTCTCTCAGACGGATTTCGTTTTCGCGCAGGGTTTTTTCATTCTGAATTTGCTTTGTGCGTAAATAAATTATGTCGGATATTTCCCGGAACACAGAGATCTCATTTCTGGTATAGCTTTTATTAAAATTATAAGTCTGAGAACTTAAGAACCCTTTGGGATCTTCAGGATCGCCGTAAGGGATCACAAGAGTACTTTTGGTGTGGTACTTTTTTTGAAAGGGTTTTAAAACCGGCTTCAGGATGTCGGGAATCCGGTCAAAGGAAAAATAAATATGGGGTTTCCCAAGGCAATAACGGAAGATCCATTTGGGAATTTTATCTCCAATACCGGAATCTTTCCCGTCAGCTCTCCAAATCAGCTTTACAATAATTTCCTTTTCCTCCTTATCGTAAGGCATAAAAGAAAGATTTTCCACCCCCAGCACCGGACCGGCTTTTTCGAGGAGACTGTAAATAAGGGCATCTTCATCATTTAAAAGGCTGGCGGTTTTCCAGATCTCAGCCCTGAGGTTTTCCAGCTCAAGTCTTCTTTTCTCCCTTTGATCGGCTTCTTTATTGTGGGTCTCATCTTTTGCCACACCTATTAAATTCACCACTCTTTGCCGGTCATCATAAATTACCGATATACCCAGGTCTACCCAGATTGTTTTCCCTTTCTTTGTAATATACCTTTTTTCAAGCTGGGTATGCTTTTTCTTTTTCGAAATTAAATCCTTGATAATCTGAATCTCAATTTCTCTGTCGTCAGGATGTGTGAAATCAGAAAAATTCTTTCCGGTCAGTTCTTTTTTGCTATAACCTGTCAGCTTAACAAATGCCTCATTTACATCCAGAATAATTCCTGTGGGATCGGTATAGCCTATGCCGGTGATAGCATTATCAAAAATTGCCTGTAACTGTTGCAGACTTTCATCCAAAACTCTCTTTGACTGGTGGTCTTCGGTGACATCCCGGTAAACCCAGATGTTACCAATAAAATCATCATCCATTTCTGCAACGATGAAATCCCGGGTCAGTATCCGTTTGTCTTTTAAGTGAAGTTCATCACCTTTAACTGTTTTCCCATCAGATAAAATTTTATCGGTCCTCTCGATAAATTCTTCCGGATCAGTGAATAATTCAGATGAAGTTTTTGCGGCTTCACTACAATCAACTCCAACTAAAGACGCTTCGGAAGGGATCCCGAATATATCATAAAAGGCTTTGTTTGCGTAAATGATATTCCTTTCCGGATCTTCTACAAGAATCCCTTGGTAAATGTTTGAAAACAAATTTTCGTAGCGTGCAAGATTTTTCCGGCACTCCTCTAATCCGTCTGTAATATTTCTGTATTCAGTTTTCAACATGTAAAATGTATTTCCCTATAATCAGCACAGGAATGTTTTTCCTATACTTTCACCATGTTATTTCTAAGGGCATACATAACAAGGCTTATGGTATTTTTCACACCGGTTTTACTAATGAGATTGGACTTATGTCCCTCAACTGTCCGGATACTTATAAATAATTTATCGGCAATCTGCGCATTAGTATAACCCTCACATATCAATTTTAGTATCTCAGTTTCCCTCCGGGTGAGCCTGTTATCTTCTTCTGTTTGCATTTTCCGGGCTTTACCCGGAGTTTGCATATTGACTATAATGTCTTTTAACAATTTTTGAGAGAAATAGTTATCCCCGTTAACCACAGACCTTAAAGCTTGCTCCAGTTCGTGCTGCCCCGATTCCTTGAGGATAAAACCCATTACGCCGGCCTGGATCATCTGATAATAGTATTCTTCATCACAAAACATAGATACCACCAGTACCTTTAGACCGGGATATTTTGCAGTTGCCTGCCGGGTTGCCTCCACCCCGTCGAGTTCGGGCATGGAAATATCCATCAATACAATGTCGGGTACCTGATCATCCAGGACTTTCAAAAAGTCGTTTCCGTTTGAAGCTTCGGCAATAACTTCGAAATCGTCCATCTGGTTAATAACAAACTTTAACCCATCACGAAAAAGTTTGTGGTCATCTACCAGAATTACTTTGTATTTTTTTTTCATAAGCTGATTTTAATAAAACGGGCCTATTTTTCAACCCTAAAATTTATTTTAACATTAAAGCCTTCATTTAATGCAGAATCAAAGCGAACCTCTCCCCCAATTGAATGTGTCCGGTTAATGATGTTTGTAATTCCCTGTCCGGAATTTCTCCCCTGCAGTTTTTCTATATCACAACCAATACCATCGTCTGTGTAATTCAGGAACAAAGAACCATTTAGGTTATTTAGTTCTATCAGAACGTTGTTTGCAGATGCATGCTTGATGGTATTATTAATCAGCTCGATAATAATCCGGAAAAAGGATGCCTCAATATTGGGACTATATCTTGAATCGATATCTGAACGGAAATTTATATTAACTTTTTTCGTATCGTTGAATTTTTTCACATAAGAATTGATGGCTACTACCAGGCCAAAGTCTTTCAAAATATTCGGACTGATATTATTGGCAATTTCTTTGGTACAGCTTATGGCTTCATCTATTGTTTCAAGCGATTTTTCGATGGCAATTTCTTTATGATGTGAATCTTTGGCGCTAAGCACAGAACGTGTATACAGTTTTATGGTAGACAATAGGGGGCCCATTCCGTCATGAAGATCCTGGGCAAAGCGTCTCCTTTCCTTTTCTTCGGTTTCAATTATGGTGTTGAGAATTTTAAGGTGCATTTCTCTTTTCTCCCTTTGCGCTGTTTCTCTTCCTATTTCTGCAACGGTTCTAAGAGAAAAGATTTTGATTATATCAATATCAGTAGGATTCATTTCAAAAGCTGAAGATGACATTACCATAAGAACTCCGTTTACGAGCTGATCGCTATTGTAAAGAAGAAAAGAGGCCTTATATTTCAGATCAGCATTAAACACTTCCAGACCAAACCTTTCCGGAGGTACCGAATTTCTGTTATTTAGCAAGTGGCCCTCACTCGAAAGTTTATCAAACCATTTAGAGGATATATTTAAAATACGATTTTCCTCTTCAAGGAAATCATTTCTGCAAATTCTTAACGTCCGGAGGCGGGTTTTATCATTATCAATAAATTCTCCAATCAGGGCAAATTCGACATTAAGGAGCCTGAGCAGATTATTGAGTAATACCTCAAAAAAATCACTTCCGGTAACACCGGCAGTTTCATCAGTAATCACCCGTACCGCTTCTTCATACCGTTTCTGAATAGTTACATCTCTTCCTACTACCTGGAACTCTGCAGTATTTCCATGAGCATCAAAAATGCACCGGTCTACCCATTGCTGCCAGGTAAACCTTCCTTCGGGAAGCAAAATCTTTCTTACATTTACATTTACAGGTTCCCGGGGAGTCAATACATTTAATTGATCCAATATTTTTTCCTCATCATCTGTTTTTATTACCGAATCAATTTCTTTTCCGATCAGATTTTCCCGGGGCTGGTCCAGGAAATTACAAAATGCATTATTTACAAAAGTAATAATCCCATCGGGAAGCATCCGTACAATGAATTCCGTCTGATCCTCAACAATGCTTTTATATCTCAGTTCACTTTCCCTGAGTTTTGCTTCGTTCCAGGAAAGCTTCAGATAATTTCGTATCCTTAACTTAAGATCCAGATGATTGATAGGCTTTGTCAGATAGTCGATGGCACCAAGATCAAAGCCCCGGATATAGCTCTGCTCATCATCCTTTGCAGAAAGAAAAACTATAGGGATTCCGGAAGTAAGCGGGTCATTCTGGAGACGTGCGCATACATCAAATCCATCCATTTCAGGAATCATAATATCAAGGAGAATGAGATCGATTTTTTCTTTCCTGACCTTTTCCAGACCAATCTTTCCGCTGGAGGCGAATTCTGTCAAATAGTTTTCTTCAGCGAGGATCTCACCAATAAGGAAATGAACTATAGGGTCATCGTCAATTACAAGGATTTTTGCAGGTCTATCATGCATATCTTTCAATTCATTTTATTAATCCTGGAATGTTTAATCCCTGGACATTGGACAGAAATACCTGCCTGGATTACTCATTGGCTTTATTGAATAATCCGCATTAAAAAGGATCGCCCATTTCAGAAGAAGCATACCTGTCTATAACATGAATGATCTTTTTCTTTTTGTCTGATTGATAAAATAAAAAACTTCTTCTGTTTTCATAAAAATCTTCTTCTTCATTATAGCTATAATTTTTCTCTATGAAGTTATCCAGCTTTTTCTCGAAATCATTATCACAATAAACTGAATATCCGTAACATTCATCATCATTTTCCAAATAAAAAACCATTTTTGTAACGCCCAGTTCATTTGTAAACTGTATGATAAATTTTTCGCTATCTTTTAAAAGTGTCTCAAATTTACAATCGCATTCCCAACGAATGTTCCTGCTGATTCTTTTTGTTCCCCACCCGATATATTGTGACCAGGCCTGGGAGCAAAGGAGGAGACTGAATATAAAAATGAATAAACGTTTCATGTTGGGTCGGATTTTCAGGATTTCAAACAGTTTTAGTAAATATTTTTTCGGCTATAAGCAGAGTGTCTTTAAAATCAATCTGCTGTTTGTCAATTAAAACAAGCCTGAAAAAACAAAATGCCCATTCCCCCCCAGCGACATACGATGAGTAATAAGCCGGCATAAATCTGATTTTGATACCAATTAATAACTCTTAAACAAAAATAAGATATTTATCAATCCTGCGGAAAGAGGATATTTACCTGTTTAAAAAGTAAAAATACCTGATTCCCAATAAGTGGAAATACGTACTTTTATACTGTAGGGTTTCAGGAGAGATTATTATATAGGGTGATATATATCACTTTTTAGTCCCCGGCAAATGAGTTTGCGGTAAACAAAAAATAACTGGAAAATTGGTGACTTTAAATAAAAGAGTTACATGTAAGCCATCCTCATTTAAAAATTTTACGCGTCAGTTAAATAAGAGAGATATTCTCATAATGTCTTTTCTTGTTATTTAGCAAATTAAGCCATGCATCTTTTAAACTAAAAACCTTTTTATCACGGGAACCCGGTATTGGCTCATCGGCAATCTTCTCATCGTTTTTCATTTGGTTTTTAATCGTGAAAAAGAAGGTAGTGCCTCTTCCGCTTTCCGACTGCACCCAAATATTTCCTCCCAGAAGGCTGACGTAGCTTTTGGCCAGTGTCAGTCCTAGTCCGCGTCCATTCTTAAGAAAAGAAGAATAGGGTTTTTCCTTCCTGAAAATCTCAAAGATATAGTGCTGAATATCCTCGGAAATACCGGTGCCGGTATCCTTCACATGAAATAAAAGCACACCGTCAGGCAACTCCCGGCATCCGATTTCAATAAAACCGGCACTGGTAAACTTCATCGCGTTGTGTGTAAGGCAGGTTAAAACCTGTTTGAGTTTTCTCTGATCCGACAGGATTAAAAGATCTTCTCCGGAGTTATTAAGGGAAACCATATAGTATACACTGATCCTGCTTTCAAGGATTTTATTTTCATTATTCAGAATACTTACCGTTTCCACGAGCAATTTAGCCAGAGAAAACTCCTGTTTCTCTATTATTGCTTCATTCCTGCTTAATGAAGACATTTCTATCAGTTTGTTCATCAGTGACAGAAGTACCTTACCTCCGTACCGAATATTTTTATTCAGTTCTCTGATCTTTTTGATATCATTTTCCCTTTCAATCAATTCTGAGAAACCCAGCATCCAGTTCAGGGGGGTTCGGAATTCATGAGAGATATTCGAAAGAAATGATTTGGTCTGAGTTATGTCATTTTGCCGGATTAAATTAGCAATACATCCTTTATCTGTAACCGGGCATATTATCAAAATTCCGCTTTCTTTTAAATTTTCCTGGGATATCGGCAGAATAAATGCTTCAATGTTTTCCGTTTCACCATCAGCTTGCTTACCATAATGATAGTCAATACCACTGTAGATTTGAATTTCTCCCTGGTAAGCCTTCCCGATAAGTGAATTAAAAGTACTGTCTTCCGGATGTTCCTGAATCCTGATCTCCTTTTCCTCAGATAGTAAGCCTTTGGAAAAATACCATTTCTCTTTTGCCCTGTTGTTTATCCATATAAGTCGCCTATTACAATCAAAAATTTCAACTGCGGCTGGGAGCTTATCAAAAAAGTGCAAAAAACTTCCCTGTAATTTATCCTCGGTACGGAGATAGGATTTCTTCATTCGTATATTCTTTTCAGGGGTTCTTTTTAAGACCGACTCTTTAAACCCAATACCGGTAGGAAACATCAGGGCAGCACTGAAACAAAAGCCCTCATATCCCAAGTGGAAATGCAGCATAATAAGAAGCAAACCGGATAAAACTGTCAAACAGGCAAAAAAAAGTTTCGGAGTAAATTTCTTTTTCAATTTTCTTTTGATGTCCATCGTATTTCAGTTTATATTTTATCGTAAAAAATGAGGTGTCTTCATATCCGGCGGAAACCCTTTCCGGGTTCCGAGAACTGATTCTACCGCTTCAATCAGATACCGGTCTCTGAAAGGTTTCTTCAACGTCATCTCAACTCCGAACGACTTTACTGCACGCAAATACTGATCACCATGAACAATCCGGTCTGAAGTCATTGCAATGAACTTTATTCCGGGATGCTTTTTTCTTGTTTCTGCGATGATTTCAAATCCATCCTTCCGTGGTATTGTTATTTCGGCAAAAACCAGATCGGGTTCTTCGTTTTCAATTTTATTAAATCCGGTTTCCCCATCAACAGCAACTATGACCTCATGTCCGTGTTCCTCTAGTATTTTACTCATGTGCTGCATCATCCAGGGGCTCTCCTCAATTATCAGTATCCTCGCCATAGGGTTTCCAAATATGAATAATAATTATTATTAAAGATAGGGGTACTGGCTATATCTGTAAACAGTAAATCCACTTAAAAAACCACATAAAACACCTGACATTAGCAAGTAATTGTACTGAAAAAAGTACAGAATTCCCTTAAACATATGAGATTACAACTTTCTGCCAGGTTAAGAAGAGGGCTATTCTGCTTGCTTGAAAGTGTGAGACTGATTACATTAAAAAACTAAGGAGATTTATTCCACAAGTAAATCATTCTGAAAGGCAAAAAGCACCAGTTTCAGTGAATTGGTGGTTCCGGTTTTGTTTAGCAGGCCGGACCTAATTCCTTCGACGGTTCGCTTGCTAAGCGATATCTTTTCTGCAATCTCTTTATTAGATAAGCCTTTACTGATCATTTTCAATATCTGATTTTCCCGGTCTGAAAGCTCAATCATTTTCCGGGTTTTTTGTATTTGCATGTTTGCAGGAGCCGGATAGTGCATTTTAATATACTGCATAATTCTGCCGGAAAAATAATAATTACCGTTTGCAACACTGTGTATGGCCTTAATGAGTTCTTCAGCGCCCGATTCCTTAAGCACAAAACCTACTGCACCGGCCTGGTACATATCAAAATAATAATGATATTCACCACACATGGTTAAGGCTATAATTTTAAGGCCGGAGCTTATTTTCAATGCCTCAGAGGTTGCTTCAATACCTGATAATCCCGGCATTGAGATATCCATAAGCACAATATCCGGTAATT
>CAYRTD010000144.1:0-9636 GCA_964426915.1 uncultured Bacteroidaceae bacterium
AAATTTTTGCAGCAACGCAGAACCGAGTGATAACGAGCTTCGCAACCGCACGCTGCCGCTGAAGCTTTAGCGTAGGCGCCTGAAGCTTTATGCGAACGCGGTCACGAATACCGCTTAAAATAAACATTGGATGAGTATTTTGGACATTATGGACAGACACTCTTTAATCCGGCATGGATACCCGTCACCCGAAAGCAAGGCCGAGAGTTCGTTTTGGCTTGATTTTTTGCTACTGTGTGACCAATGGGGCTCTAAAAAAGGTATTTTACCCCCACAATCCTAATAAAAGATATTTCAGGTAGCAATTAATGAGAGCTTTTTTTACTTACTTTTAGAACCTCATATTCTCCTATTTGTTAATATCAATAAATTACATTATCTTAATTTCATAAAAATAAATATACTTTGTATGAGTGCTGATGAAATTAAAAAATTAAAGCTAATTGCAGAGAAAACACGGAAAGAAGCCAGAACAAAGCAAGAGATTCATGATACTTTTCTGTCTGCTGGGATTGTTGATTCCAAAGGAAAACTAAAGCATCCCTACAAAAGTATTTTTGATCCTCAAAAATAATATTCAATTCTGTGTATACCTCCCGATCAAATCTGGTATTAGGTTTTCATGGGTGTGAAGAAGAAGATCAGAAAAAGCTGCTTAATCTTAAAACTATTATTAAAAAAAGTGATAAGAACTATGATTGGTTGGGTCATGGCATGTATTTTTGGGAAAATAACGAAAAAAGAGCACTTGATTGGGCTAATCAAAAGAAACGTGCCGGCACCCTGAAAAAACCGGCATCTATAGGTGCAGTTCTTTCACTGGGAAATTGTTTAGATTTATTTGATTCTTTTAGCATTTCGATATTACAGAATTATTATACCCTTTTTGTGGAGGAAGCTGAAAAATTAGGTTTTAACCTCCCTGAAAATGAAAATCATCCAAAGGACAAGAGTAACAACAAAGTTCTAAGAAAACTGGATTGTGCAGTTATTGAATATATGCATTCCTTGATCGAAAAAGAAGATTCCATGGAATCCATCGATTCAATCAGGGCTGCATTTGTAGAAGGAAAAGAAATATATCCAGGGGCTGGTTTTAATGAAAAAACACATATTCAAATCTGTATACGGAATCCGAATTGCATTAAAGGATTCTTTCTTCCAAAGAGGAGGAATAACGATTTTAATCCTATATAAATAGAGTCTGTCCATAATGTCCGATATCTGTGTTGCTGCAAAAATTTTAAATCCTCATATACGCTAGTATACTGCGGTTTAAAATTTTGTGCCTCCGCACGCTGTCGCTGAAGCTTTAGCGTAGGCGCCTAAAGCTTCAGCGACACGCGGTTGCGCGCCTTGATCTCGAACATTCTGTTCCGATAGCTATCGGAACAGACTCTCGACTCTATTGACGGACACTAGGTAGTATCTCCCGGGTTCTTTGCTTTGAATTATACCCATACATGCTATAAAATATTTTTTTCTCCGCAAACGTTTGAAACGGGCCTTACAGGCAGCCGGAATTATAATCATCTAATATTCAGTAAAAAATATTTGCTTTCTATGGTTCTTTTTATCTATTTTTGGCTTTGAAACAAATTATTTCCCGATAATTACTCTCTGATCTCCCAATGTGTTTCAGGAAACAATTCCTTTGTTTCCGGATTTTCCTTTATTGTATTTTAAATATCAGTCCATTTTTGCTGAGTCAACCTGTCCTGTATGATTCTTCATTTTGAACCGCTGGTATTTATTGTTTTTTTTCACTCCTTAAAAGAAAATAATAATGAAAAGGAAACCAAAACTTTCCTTCTGGCAAATCTGGAACATGAGTTTCGGATTTTTCGGGATCCAGTTTGGATTCGGCCTTCAGAATGGAAATGTGAGCCGCATTTTCCAGACACTTGGCGCTGAGATCGATCAGATACCTATTCTATGGATCGCAGCCCCGGTTACCGGATTAATCGTTCAACCCATTATTGGTCATATGAGCGATAATACCTGGACCAGACTTGGCCGCAGGCGTCCCTATTTTTTGTTTGGAGCTGTATTTGCCTCTATTGCTCTGATATTAATGCCGAATTCACCCACTCTCTGGGTTGCAGCCGGCATGCTCTGGATCATGGATGCTTCCATTAATATTTCTATGGAGCCATTCCGGGCTTATGTAGGGGATATGCTTCCAAATCAGCAACGGACACTTGGGTTTACCATGCAAAGTTTCTTCATTGGAATCGGAGCATTTATAGCCAGCTGGATGCCCTATGTTATGGCGAACTGGTTGAATTTTTCCAATACCGCTCCGGAAGGCCGGATTCCCGATACCGTAAAATATTCCTTTTACTTCGGGGGAGCGGTATTTCTTCTGGCAGTATTATGGACGGTAATAAGTTCAAAAGAATATTCTCCTGAAGAGTTAGAATCCTTCACAAAGGAAGAGGAGACTTCGGATAAAAAAGTCTCCGATACCACCGATGCTCCCGGAAAATATCTTCGCAGAGGTATATTGTGGACAACGGTCGGTATTATTGCTACCCTTCCCATTATATGGTATAACCTTGAAAAAGAGCTTTACATATTATCCATTGGCATCGGGGTTTTCGGACTTCTTCAGCTCTTAAGTGCTTTGCTCATAAAAATGAAAAAAGAGAAATCGGGCCTGGTAAGCATTATAACAGACCTGTATCGTATGCCCTTAACTATGAAACAACTGGCCCTTGTGCAGTTTTTCTCATGGTTTGCGCTTTTTTCCATGTGGATATACACCACCCCGGCTGTTACCAGTCATATTTACGGAACACGTGATCCCACCTCACAACTCTATAATGACGGCGCAGATCTGGTGAGCGGCATGTTTGGATGGTACAATCTTTTCGCTGCAGGATTCGGTTTGCTTATCCTGCCCGCTCTTGCGAGACTTACCAACCGTAAGATCACACATATGACAGCATTGATTATAGGCGGATTAGGACTCATCTCTGTTTATTATCTCTATACTCCCCAACATATGATATTTTCCATGATTGGTGTAGGACTTGCCTGGGCGAGCATTTTAGCATTGCCTTATGCTATTCTTACGGGTTCACTTCCCCAACATAAAATGGGAGTCTATATGGGAATTTTTAATTTTTTCATTGTCATTCCCCAGATCCTTGCAGCAACCATCCTGGGTTTTATGGTGAAAGAAGTTTTCAAAGGAGAAAGCATTTACGCCCTCCTTTTGGGAGGAGCCTCCATGATAATTGCTGCTATACTGGTATTATTCGTTAAGGATGTGGCCTCTGAAAGCTGACAGGATCCTTAGCTGGATCCGGAATTTCAGACAGACTAAAACTTTGGATTAATGAAACATAATTATAAAACAGATGAGTGGAAGGTCATTGAAAAAGGTTTTGATCCTTCCCTGCAAAAAGCATCGGAAAGCATATTCAGCCTGGGAAACGGCAGAATGGGCCAGAGAGCTTTCTTCGAAGAAAAATATTCAGGGGAAAGTCTGCACGGTATCTATATTGCCGGGGTATATTATCCTGATAAAACACGTGTGGGATGGTGGAAGAACGGCTATCCGGAATATTTTGCAAAAGTACCCAATGCGCCAAACTGGATAGGCATCGGAATAACAATTAATGGTGAAGAACTCGATCTTAATAAATGTGAAGTTCATGATTTCTACCGGGAATTAAATATGAAAGAAGGTTTCCTTTTACGAAAATTCACCGTCAGCCTGAATAATGGAAATAAAATTTCTGTTGAAGCAAAACGATTCCTGAGTATGGCCAATGATAACATCGGTGCAATCAGGTATGCAATAAAATCCCTGAATTTTAACGGTGAAATCGAGTTCAATCCTTATATCGACGGAAATGTTAAAAATCAGGATGCAAATTATAACGAAGTCTTCTGGGAACAGGATGAAGAAAAAGCAGAAGAGCAGTTTGGTCAACTGGTAGCCAGAACCAAAAAATCGGGCTTCTATGTATGTATGACCATGAAGTACGAGATAGAAAAAAACAGTATACCCCTTTCACCAAAGCCGGAATTAATTGAAAAACCGGGATACACAGCAAATAAGGTGAATGTCGCGACAGAGGAGAATGATGAAATAGTTATGTACAAATATGTTTCTGTGCTGAATTCCATGAATCATAAAAGAACGGAAATTACTGAGAACGGAAAAAATATACTTTCTGAGGCCATGTCAAGGAAATTTGATCTTCTGCTTAAGGAACACAAGGAGGTCTGGGCAGGAAAATGGTCACACAGCGACATCATCATTGAAGGAGATGAAGCGGCACAGCAGGGAATCCGGTTTAATATCTTTCATTTGAACCAAACCTACACCGGCCGGGATGAGCGCTTAAATATCGGTCCTAAGGGATTTACAGGAGAAAAATACGGAGGAGGAACTTATTGGGATACAGAAGCGTTTCTGATACCCTTCTATTTAAGTTCTGCTCCACGGGAAGTTTCACGGAATTTGCTCATTTACCGGTATAAGCACCTGGAGAAGGCCATTGAAAATGCCCGGAAACTCGGCTTTGATTCCGGAGCCGCATTATACCCCATGGTCACCATGAATGGAGAAGAGTCGCACAATGAATGGGAAATAACCTTTGAAGAAATCCACCGGAATGGCGCTATTGCCTATGCAATATATAATTACATATCCTATACAGCTAACAAGGAATATCTTGCCGAATACGGTCTTGAGGTTTTAATAGCAATTTCACGATTCTGGAGGCAAAGGGTGAACTGGTCGGATGTGAAAGGAAAATACGTAATCCTCGGGGTAACCGGTCCTAATGAATATGAAAACAATGTGAACAATAACTGGTATACAAACCGGCTGGCTGTCTGGACTCTTGAATATACCCTGGAAGCACTGGATTATGTAATGGAGGAATTTCCTGCCCGTTATACGGAAATTATTGAAAAAACCGGTTTTCAAAACGATGTGGAAATTAAGGCATGGCGGGATATAATTGAAAACATGTTTTTTCCTTACTCTGAAAACTTCCGGGTATTTCTGCAGCAGGAAGGTTTTCTGGACAAGGAGCAATTAAAGGTTTCCGCTTTATCACCGGAGAATAAGCCCCTGAATCAGAAATGGTCATGGGACAGAATATTACGTTCGGTATTCATCAAACAGGCAGATGTCCTTCAGGGAATTTTTACTTTTGAAAAAGACTTCGATCTGGAAACCATTAAAAGAAATTATGACTTTTATGAGCCCCGGACTGTTCATGAATCCAGCCTCTCGCCATGTATACATTCCATACTGGCAGCAAAATTAGGAAAAAAGGAAGATGCCTATAATCTGTATCTTCGTACCTCCCGGCTTGATCTTGATGATTACAACCATGAGGTTGACGAAGGATTACACATAACGAGTATGGGTGGAACCTGGATGTCCGTGGTATATGGATTTGGAGGTCTGAGAGTAAAGGATAATATGCTGATTTTCAACCCGCTGGTTCCCGACAACTGGAAATCCATTTCTTTCCTTGTCAAGTTCAGGGAAAATGTGCTAAGGATCAAGATCTTCGATGATAGCTTTGAAATGCATAATGAAGAAGGGCCGGATCTGGTATTCCGGTTAAAAGAAGAGGAATATGTTTGCCCCGAAAATGGAATGTTTAGTACAAAAACCGATAGAGAATAAGAATCCGCTGCGTCGGATGCTGCGGTTTAAAATTTCACTCATCCTTCATCCATATTATCCAGTCCCCGGCAAAAATGTATCAAATCTTCCTGTTTGTATTTCACCCTGGAAACATCATCGTTTTCATAACCATGTTCGGAGAATAATTCCTGTATTTTTTTATTTCTTTTTGGAATTTCTACCAGGGGATTATCTCCGAATCCTGCATAAAAACATTCATCCTGATCAACATAGGCTGGAGAGACATATTTTTCTTATGAATGCTCTTTCATTTGTCCGAGTAATTCATTTTCAATCATCAGCAGGTCCCTGTTAAGCCGTAAAAGGTTATTTCTTATCATTACAGCCGGCCTGGTAAAATAAATTTCATAAATATTCATTTCCTTTGTACCCTCTGTGTCATATGTTCTTCAATCGTTTCTATGTGACTTATTTTCAGCATGTAAAAGGTGCCGTCCCGGGGTTTGGTTTAAGCACAGTTTTTATAGTTTCAATAAACATTTCCAGTTCTTTGATCTTCTCTTTTGCCGTATTGTCACCTTTTGGTGTTAATTTGTAATAAACCCTGGTGCGGTTATTCACAATCTCCGATTCGGTTACAAGTACTCCATCCTCTTCCAGTTTGTGAAGCACCGGATAAAGAGCACCATAAGTCAGTTTTATCCTTGAATTTGTGATCTCTTCAACTTTCTGAGTGATCTCATAACCGTACATTCTTTCATTCTCCGATAACAGTTTCAGAACGATGGTTTTCAGAGATCCTTTGAATAATTCTTTTGGTATCATGATTGTTTGAAGTATATAATAGAAACTTATATATTGCGAATATAGTATATTTTTTTGATTTAAAATATTTTTTTGACATTTTTTAAATCTGCTGCATTCTACTTTGGCAGGCTCAGACTAGAAAGGTACTTTTATCCATTATAGCGCAACACTAAATTAGGAAACCATAAAAACCTTCCTGTTCACTTTAGGGATTCAAGTTAAAAAACTGGAAGATTTTTTTAATGTGTCAAAGTAGAATGAAGCAGATTATTATTTATTAAGAAACATATGGTTCTTTGGTTACCCTCGGGAACCGATGGACAATTCGATTGCAATTTAGCCTTCTAGCAAACATCCTCCATTCTAAATAATAATAAAATAACAAACTCTCCGTTTTAAAGTCAATTCGTCTGATAATAAGTATTTTAAAATGTTATAAATATTTATAATCCATAAGCATCACAGCTATATTCCAAATAATACCTAACTACAATACTCACTGCCCGCACAAAGTATTGATATGTTAACACCTAATGAAGCACACTAGGTTCAAGGAAACCTGAAAAAACATTGAAAAAATTATTATAAAATATGCAATAGAAGTCTATAACAACATTCTACTCATAATCTTTAATCCAAAAATTAATACTACTATGAGAAATCTTATTTTTGCAGGTTTTATTTTTCTAATGCCTTACGCATATGGACAAACCTCCGGTAGTGAAGAAGCTTCAGACAGGTTCATTTATAGGAATATTGCGGAGATTGAAATATTCGGCCACGGTAGTTTTTATTCTATCAATTACGAAAGATTAATATTTAATGGAGAGAGATTTAAAACTTCAGCTCAGGCCGGATTCGCTTATTATCCTGAAAGTAGTGGTGTGGTTCCGATCTGGGTTCCTCTGTCATTGAATCAACTGCTGTCTTTTGGTTCTCATCATTTAGAAGTGGGACTCGGCCAGATAATTATCAATGACATATTGCCAAATGGGATAAATGATTATAAATTGTATGGGAGCATAAAAGCTGGATACAGGTTTCAAAAGCCAGATGGCCGCATAATGCTCAAACTATTATTCACTCCCATTATAGATTATTGGGACAGGGTTAATCCTGAATTTGTAACAGAATATGTTGAATTTATTCCCTGGGGGGGATTAACGGTTGGGTATAATTTTTGAAATGAATAATTGAAAAAAACTATTATTTAGCAGTTTACGTGTTTATATTATAATATCTTATGAATTGCCTTCATCAATTATCACCCTCCGAGCTGGGCCAGTTATTTCCGATCTTCCTTGAGGAGTCATCACCCGAATGGATATGTTTATACGAGAAAGAAGAAACGAGGATTCTGTCTCAGTTTCAACCTGGAATAATCCGGCAGATAGATCATATAGGAAGCACTGCAACCCCCGGAATAAAGGCAAAACCCATAATCGATATACTTTTGCAGGTTTCTGAAGAAACGGACAACAAGATAATTATTGGCATTTTTAAATCATTGAATTATGAATACATCCAAAGAAAGGAAAATCCTCCTCCCCATATGATGTTCGTGAAGGGATACACTCCGGAAGGTTTTAAGGGGCAGGCATATCATGTCCACGTAAGATATCCCGGAAACTGGAGCGAGATACATTTCAGGAATTTGTTAATAAAAAATAAAGATATCGCCGGGGAATATGAGAAACTAAAAGAAGAGCTTGCGGTGAAATACCGGAATGACAGGGATGGCTATACGGAGGCGAAGACGGAGTTTATAAGGAGGGTGTTGGAGGGGAGCTAGAAAAAAGCCTGCCTGAGAGCTGTCGCCAGGCGCCTGCGCTAAAGTTCAAGCAACAGTGTGAGGCTGGCCACCGGTGACCGAAGCTTTGACCTGCTCAATGACTTGCAGGTCCGGAATTTGGAGTTTAAAGTTTGGAGTTGAGAGAAGATAGTTCGTTCAGAGATTTTTATATCAAAAATCAGGGAAAAATTCTTAAATTAGCTATACAACAAACAAAGAAACTGATAAATTTAACTTTCATACCTAATAAACAAAAAATGACAAAATCATTTAAACTCCTTTTCCTGTCGGGATTACTTTTCATCATAGTAAATAATGCTTTTTCCCAGCTAAGTGTATCTTATTATTCTTCCTCACTTTCCAAGATTGGAGTGGGATATGAATTCGGTGATCGATTCTGGGGCGAATTCAGACTTTACAACAATACTTCCATAAATGATATAACACCGGAACTTGTATTTTGCTATGATATTGTGGACCGGGAACGGCATGATGTATATCTTGGTTTCGGAGGAAATGTAAATTATTTCACAGGCTTTGTTCTGCCTGTCGGGGTCCAGTTTATTCCTGTTGAAGATTTCGAAAGATTTTCGCTCCATATTGAATTGCAACCAAGTCTTGATATTGAAGGCGACCTCATTCCTCAAGGTTCATGGGGTATAAGATATAGGTTTGGGGATCGTTGATACTGAAGCAGGCAATTTGAATTATCGCAGAGATGTTTATTCTTTCGGGAAGCAGATACTAACTGCATACAGGATTACGGAATTTTATGTCATCTTAATATTTGATGATAAGATAGAGAAATATGATCTGCATTCCGGAGAACTTCTTCAAGAGAAAAAGTTTGATCATTTTACATATGGCAGGATAAATAATTTAATAAACGGAAACATCTGGCATAAAAGAGAAAATAATGAATTCCTCAGATTATCAGAGATAGGACAAAAACAGCATTATCTTCTGACCGAAGAAGATAAAATTGTGGAAATGAACTCAAGCCTGGAAGTTCAGAATGAAATGAGTACAGATAGTTTGTACATTCTAAATTCAGTTTTTGAAGATCTCAAATTCCTTACTAATAAAGAGGGACAATTGTACTGGATAAAGCAAACAAAAAGCTGGCTAAATTACCGGATATTATAAGAACCAGGATACTGGACAATAAACTACTTATTTTCAGAAAAGATAGTTTTTTGATTATAGACCTGGAGGAATTTAGCCCTGGTTTTTTGTAGAAGCATTTTTTAAATCTCAGGGGTTTCCTCCGGAATGATACAATTATGAGGATTTTGAGGGAGGGATTTAAACAATAATAGCCACGGTTGCAACCTTTGAGTGTTCGAAACCTTGATTTATTGTTATTCAAAAGAGAAGTTTTCTCTAGCCCCAAGGGGCATAAGCGTCAACTTAA
>CAYRTD010000145.1:0-9568 GCA_964426915.1 uncultured Bacteroidaceae bacterium
AAGAAATAATTATTGCAAAAAATCGGTCGGAAGAAAGCGAAAAACGTTTCAGGAATATGTTTGAGTTCCATAGCGCAATAATGCTTTTAATTGAACCAGAAACTGGTAAAATTATTGATGCAAACAAATCGGCCCAAGAGTTTTACGGTTATGATTTATTAACATTACACTCAATGTATATCCAGGATATTAATCAGTTTAACCAAGAGCAAATAAGGGAAGAACGGATGAGGGCATTAAAAAATAAATGCAACTATTTTATTTTTCCTCATAAACTTTCAAATGGACAGGTTAAAACAGTAGAGGTGCATTCTACTCCCATTAGTCAGGGAGGAAAGCAAATCTTGTTTTCCATAATACACGATATCACTGAACGAACTATTGCGAAAAAAGAACTTATAGCAGCCAAAGAAAAAGCCGAAAAAGTTAACAGGTTAAAAACTGAATTTCTCAACAATATGTCGCATGAGATACGCACACCAATGAACGGCATTATTGGTTTTTCTGAGATGCTTAACAAACCAGATATATCTGACGAAAGGCGAAAATATTACTCAAAAATTGTACTAAACGGCAGTCAACAACTTTTAAGAATCATCGATGATATTTTAGAGATTTCAACCTTGGAAACCAAACAAGAAAAACTAAATGAAACAGCATTTTGCCTGAATGATTTGTTAATGGAGCTTTTTTCAATCTTCAACTTAAAATCAAACGAACGGAATATTCCACTTTACCTCAAAAAAGCCTTGCATGACGACCAAAGCCACATTTTATCCGACAAAACTAAACTAAACAAAATACTTGGTAATTTACTTGAAAATGCTTTGAAATTCACAAGCGAAGGTTTTATAGAATTCGGATATTACCTTGAAAAAACAAATTTGATATTGTATGTAAAAGATACAGGGATTGGCATATCACCTAAAAACCACAGTATAATTTTTGAACGTTTTGCCCAGGGAGAGAAAGACATTTCGCTTAAACATGGTGGCCTGGGTTTAGGTTTATCTATTTGTGAAGAAAATGCCAAGCTTTTGGGCGGAGAGATTACCCTTGAATCGGAAAAAGGAAAAGGTTCGACCTTTTATGTTTCAATACCCTATAAACAAGTGCTAACAGAAGAAAACAATACAACGAAAAATATTGATGGCACGCAAAAGTCAAAAAACAAATACACAATTTTAGTTGCAGAGGATGAAGAAGTGAACTATTTGTATATAGAAGTTTTATTTGAAGATGAAATTGAAGACGATTATAACCTGATACATGCCAAAAACGGACAAGAAGCTGTTGAAATATGCATGGAATACAATAACATTGACCTTGTTTTAATGGACATAAAAATGCCAATAATGAACGGTCATGAAGCGACAGAAAAGATAAAAGAAAAATTTCCGAATTTGCCGATTATTGCTCAAACAGCGTATTCAACAGAATCTGACAAACAATTGGCATTAAAACACGGTTGCGATGACTTTATTCCAAAACCGATTAATAAAGAAGAATTATTCGGAATGATTTTTAAACACTTGAATATGCAATGATTACTGGCGATAATGCATGGTAGAGTATGCGGGTTTCATCGGTTCTCGAAGGTTTGTTGCTCGTAAGAAAAGGGCGATAAAGCTGCTCATTTACATACCGATGTACATAAACAATTTGTTACTCTCTTGACAAAAGAATTAACAGATTCAGAAAGGGATATTCTTATTGTTCTTCTAAACAAAGTGATAAAGTCAATACAATAAAATATTTAAATATATAGTTAGGCTTTACTAACCATATTTGTTTAAAACTATGAAACAGATAAATCTGAGGCAACTAAATATATTTTCAATTATCCTGTAAAACACTGATAATACACGTAATAGTAAATCACCTCTATTTGTTTGTGAAAAAATAGTAAAATTTAGGTTTGATTTAAAACCCCATAGTTGTATATTCATAAAAAAAAAATTGGAACTAATGAACAAGATACTTTATTTATTATTTGCCCCTATTTTAATCTTTTGTTTATCCGCATGTAATCATTCAAAGCAGAATGAAATAGAGTTTAGGAAGGAGGATAATAATATACATTTCCTGAATAAATACAATAAAATATTGTATTCATTGGATAAAGGAACTGTAAGTATAATAGACCGGGTTAAGAGTGATACTATTGTCAGAAATGGGATTGCAATTTTAAATAATAATATAAAGACATCAGATTTAAAGATAAATGATTACTACTTTGAAGAATTTCAGGATTCATTGGGCACAGGGAAAAAATTGGTAATAGTTTTCGACTATAACTCTTTAATAATATACCATAGCATTGGGTTATATGAAAATTTTGAACATATTGTTTTTTGGGTTGATTTATTAAACAATTCTGAACAGGATTTCAGAATCCATTATCTTTCAGCCTTTCATGCCGATATTGTTTTGTCGGGAGATGAAAATATGCAGCATTTTTTTCTTGATGGGAATAGTGGAAAAATACCAACAAAGGTTCGTGATACGGATTCATTGAATTGCCGAAACAATATTCTTATTACAGAAAAGAATGATAATTTCTTAAGCTCATTTGTCGCGGGGGGGTATACCTACAAAGAATTTGACAGATTTACAAAAGCTAAAAAGAAGGAAAGTTCATATAAGGTAAATGTTTATAATGAGGACCCGGTTGGAAAACTTATACTGAGCGACCAATCCTATTCATGCAAGGACAAACTTTATATAAATTTTCATCAAGCTAATCCTTTACTTGCTCTGGAGCGATATTCTGAAATTTTTAAAATTGCTAATTCTTTAAAAATTCAGATTTATGATTTCCCCACAGTTTGTTTATGGTACAATGATTTTTACGGTGACACCTCTATGGGAAATCATTCCCATGGTGCAGTTCTGGAAATGAAGCAGGCAAAAAAAAGTGGGTTTCCGGATTATTCCAGGGTAGCAATCCGGTTAGTTCCGGATATGTATGCTTTAATTAATCAGCAGGGGTGGTGGGATGATGAACACTGGCAATTGAAAAATATATTTACCCATAGAGGTAGATCTAATGAAAGTGGCTATTATAAAGCCCCATATTTAACAACATCTTCCTGGGCTAAGGAAATTGACAGTTTGGGAGGTTTAGCCTTTACTTATATTCAGCCCGGAAAGCGAAACGATAGCTATGCTGAGTCTTTCCCCGAACATATGCTGTTCAATGAACCTCATGCACCAATATTAGATTCGAATGGGGATACGGTTTATCATTCTGAAACCCAGTGGCAGGATTATCTTCGGGGAGTAATGATAAAAGACACATACGACTATACAGATTCCGGATTTATTTCTCATTTGCAAGAAGTATACCATCATTTAGATACTTCAGGTATTGAAGGATTGATGTACGATTTCCCGGATATGGCCAGGGCTAATGCCGGAGGAATGGATGATATTTTCAGTACCACCGCAGGGGCATATCGTAAAGTATTTGAAATAGGCAGGTCGGGCCTTGGGGAAGACGCTTATTTACATGAACGGAATATAAAAGTTGGTTCTGATATTACCTTAGGTGTGGTAAGCTCACACAGGATAATGGGGGATAATGATAAAATCAATCCTACACTTACCCGCAGAGGTGGTTTAAGATGGTATAAAAACAGGGTGTTGGTCAACTATGACATGGATGCCAAAAACTTATTTGTAACCAGTCCGGATAACCGTGATGGGCAAAGGGCAATGCTTACCATGACTTACGTTACTTCCGGGCGATTTTTAATGGCTAATAGTTTTGCATCTATTCAAAAAGACAGCGTTTTGTTTTATGATTTTACTCGTGTATTTCCATTCCATAATATGCACAAGAGTGCAAGACCTGTTGATGCGTTTACTGGGAAGCTGGTTCCGGAAGTATTTGATTTTGTTGTAGATTCCTCATGGCATCAGTTGACTTTTTATAATACCAGGCTTGACAGCGGTTCCTGGCCGGAATGGGGCCAGACATTTCACTTGCCAGACAAGGGGCAACAGGTACAGGCTGAGATCAGTGTTGAATTATCGGGGGAACCGGGATTTGGTGGTATAGGACTGGATCCGGATAAATCATATTACTTCTATGATTTCTGGAACAACAGCTTTCTGGGAAGTTTGAAAGGTGAACAAACCCTCAGCCAATTATTAAGGCCGGGAGAAGCCAGGATGATCTCTGTTCATGAAGTCAGTCCACATCCTCAATTTATCTCAACAAACCGGCATATTATGCAAGGACTTGTAGATATGCCCGGAAAACCCCGTTGGGATCATTCAACGCATACATTGTCAGGTGTCTCAATGGTAGTTAAAGGGGAGCCGTATGAAATTGTTTTGGCCAATAATGGCTATCTACCAGTAATGAAAAAATACAATCAAAGCCATGCTGAGATCGAAACAAAAAAAATGAACAGCGATTTATCTGTTGTTGTGATCAATTCACAAAAAACACAAGCCATTGAATGGGAGGCTACCTTCAAAAAAAATAATCCAGAATGAAAAAAAATAATTCAAGAAGACAGTTTATTAAATTATCGGCTGCCGGTTCGGCAGGTTTGTTAACTATGGGGGGGACAGCTTGCCAGTGGGTCGGGAAAAAGGAGGCTGAAAATAACGATAAAAAGAAATGGAACCTGCTGTTTATCTGGACTGATCAGCAACGATATGATACCATGGAGGTTTATGGAAATCAAAAGATCAAAACGCCAAATCTTAACAAATTGGCAAACCAAAGCGTAGTTTTTAAAACGGCTTATGTTTCCCAACCAGTCTCTACACCTTCCCGCTCCACTATTATGACAGGTTTATACCCTCATACCAACGGGTGTACAGCGAATAACATTCCTTTGAAAAAAGAAACACCCTGTTTGCCAGAACTTATCAATGACCCTGAATATAAGACAGCATATATGGGAAAATGGCATCTGGGTGATGAACTCTATGCCCAGCATGGGTTTAATGAGTGGGTATCTATATCCGATGGATATAACAATTACTTTAGCGAAGGAAAAGACCGGATGAAAAAGAGTACTTATCATCATTGGCTCATAGATAAAGGATACGAACCGGATATAAAAGATGATCCTTATGGCGAACGTTTTAGCCGCGGTGCAGCAGCAAGAATGCCTATCGAACACTCAAAACCCATGTTCCTAAAAGAACAGGCCCTTAGGTTTCTCGAAGAAAATAAAGATCATCCCTTCATTTTATATGTGAATTACCTGGAACCGCATAATCCTTATTTCGGATCCTTAGACGAACTTCATGACCCGGATGAAGCGACTGTTCCTGAAAATTTCAATGATCTTATTGATGAGACAGAAAACCTGCGTTTACAGATCAAGCACTATCGGAATAAAGATGAACATTCAAAAGACGAAGAAACATTACGTAAATTAATCGCAAAATATTGGGGACTGGTTAGCTTAGTGGATAAAAGTGTAGGCAGCATTCTTGATAAATTGGATGAATTAGGCTTAGCTGAAAATACGATTGTTGTGTACACCAGTGATCATGGTGAAATGCTTGGTTCTCATAAAATGACTGGAAAAGGTGTTCCTTTTGAAGAGGCTACACGGGTTCCCTTCCTCATGCGTCTTCCGCAACTTGGCTTTAAACAACGGATAATTGAGGAGCAGGTAAGCCAGATCGATCTTGTTCCCACATTGGTAAGCCTTATGGGATATCCTATTGATGAATCATTACAGGGAAAAAGTCTGATGCCTCTCATTACAAGGGATAAGAGAGGGTCAGATTATATCTTCTATGAATGGAATTCTTCCCTCTCCCATAAAAAAGCAAGCGAAGAACTGATAGAAAAATATGGAAATAAAGAAGAAATTGAAGAAAAACTTAATGGCTCATCTCGAACAGTCGTATCTCCGGAGAGATGGAAATTGGTGTTAACTGAGCACGGAATCAATATGCTTTATGATCTCAACAGTGATCCCTATGAGACAACCAACGTCTATTATACTGGCAAACATGATGAAAAGATTAAACTGTTAACCCAAAAAATAAAGGATTGGCAACAACAAACAGGGGATACGCTTAAATTAAGTATTTAAATCAGTAGAAACGATCCTTAACGTCAATATACAGAATTAGTTATATGAACAGAATAAAATATTTTTGTGCCGCCTTTTCATTATTATCAATGTCAGGTTTGCATGCACAACAGGAGAAACCCAATGTTCTATTTATAGCCATTGATGATCTCAATGATTGGATGAGTTATCTGGGAAATCATCCAAATGTAAAGACCCCTAACCTCGACAGATTAGCCAGGAGCGGAGTTGTTTTCACCAATGCTCATTGTTCAGCGCCTATTTCAGGGCCATCGCGGGCATCCATTATGACAGGATTACGTCCTTCTACTTCAGGGTTATATCACCAGGTGGATGACGTAGATATAAAAAAGAGTAGTCAGGCGGCACAAAAAAGTATTTTCCTGCCACAATACTTTGAACAAAACGGTTATAAAGTTATGGGAGTAGGTAAACTCTTTCATAATGGTGACCGTGTAGGCGGATTTAATCAATATGGTTCAACCTTTGAGCATTTTGGCCCTAAACCACCTGAAAGGATAAATTACCATTACGAATGGTTCGGCCAGCCCCGCCATACTTCAACAGATTGGGGGGCTTACCCTGAAAAGGATGAAATGATGCCAGATTATAAAATTGCATCCTGGGCCATCGACCGACTCAAAGAAAATCATGATAAACCCTTTTTCCTGGGTGTGGGCTTTATCCGGCCTCATGTGCCCTGGCATGTTCCTCAGAAATGGTTCGATATGTTCGACACTGCCGATATCGTGACCCCAGCCTATAATCCTGATGACTTTGACGACATTCCGGAAATTGGACAAAAAATAGCTGAAGTTCCTATGATGCCACGTATGGAATGGGTTTTAGAAGAAAATAAGTGGAAAGAGATCATTCAGGCATACCTGGCTTGCATAGCTTTTATGGATTATAACCTGGGACGGGTGCTTGATGCCATAGAAAATAGTGATTATGCAGAAAACACCGTTATAGTCGCATTTTCTGATCATGGCTATCATTTAGGAGAAAAAGGCCGTTTCGCCAAACATGCTTTATGGCAGCGAGCTATACATGTACCCTTGATATTTGCCGGTAATGGAATTAAAGGAGGGCAAATGTGCGATGCCCCTGTCGACCTGACAGTCCTGTACCCTACCCTGGTTGACCTTTGCGGCATACCGGAAAATAACATGAATGATGGGTATGTCCTGACACCGCTGATTAAAAATCCGGATTATGAATGGCCCCACGCTGCCATTACATCGTACGGGTACATGAACTATTCTATCTTTTGGGATCAGTATCATTTGATCTCATACAGCAATGGGAGAAATGAACTATATGATCTGACCAATGATCCAAATGAATGGAATAATATCGCAGAACAACAAGATGCCCAGCACATAATAAAAGAAATGAAAAAATATATTCCTTCAGTTAATGTCCCTAATGTGTTGGAAAGTAGAAATACGGTAAATGAATACTTCAGAGAATTATTGAATCTGGAATAATTCAAAATGGGGCATAATTATCCCTTGAAAACATTCATTTTTTCAAGGATAAACACAAAGATATTGTTGATAAACTAAAAAAAAACCGATATGGCAAAAAGAAATGAAAGATACACTGGATTTAAGCGTACCAGGATTTTAATTTTTGGATGGATGTTTATTCTCCTTTTTTCCTGTGATCAAAAACAGGAAAAAAACCTTCAGGATAGTAATATTAGGGGTTGGACTATTCTATCAGATAACCGTGATAAAGCACTTGATGTTATTCGCACTTCCAGTGAATACAATATCAATCATTTACAAATATCGCATAAAATTGTACACAAGCTAAAGCATCTTCGAAGGGATGAAACCCGGAAATTGACCAATGAATTGATTGATAGTGCTCATTCTGCCGGAATCGAAGAGGTTGTGCTTTGGGATCATGCATTGTATTGGCTGGGCTATTATCCGGATAAGTTTAAAACAGGCCCCGACAGTACATTGAACCTTGACAATCCTGAATTATGGGAATGGATTAAACAAGATTACAGGGAAATGCTTGACCTGGCTCCGCATGCTGATGGCATCGTACTGACGTTTATTGAAACAGGGGCACATATAGAAGATCAATATTCTGAAAAATTAACTTCGGAGGCCGAAAAACTCGCCTTGCTGGTAAATGAGCTCGCGAAGGTAATCATTGATGAACGCGACCTGAAATTCTATATTCGCACCTTCATGTATTTCCCTTCAGAACTTAATGCCTTGCTTGAATGTCTCGATTTGATCGAGAACAAAAATATTATTGTAATGAGTAAAGAAGTGCCCCATGATTTCTTTCTAACCCATCCAAAAACATTTTGGATAGATGATATCAGTTTTCCGGTGATTGTTGAATTTGATTGTACACATGAATATAACGGACAGGGTGTTGTGTCCAGTATTTTCCCCCAGGTGCACCTTGAACGATGGAAATATTATCAAAGCTTGCCGAATGTTAAGGGTTATGTAGCCAGAACCGACCGGTATAAAGAATCGGCCATCGTTGGCAGGCCTTCGGAAATTAATTTGTTTGCCCTGGCCATTGCTCTTGAGGATTCCTCAATAAGTGCAGATGAAGTGTTTGAATCCTATATTGTCAAAGAATATGGAGAGAAAGCTATTCCGTACCTGAAACCGGCTTTTGAAAACGCTTATAATGTAGTTACCTCGGTTTGGTACACTTTGGGATTGCCTTTGAGTAGTCATTCCCGTATGAATTTTGATAATGTATGGAGCTATACCGGCATGGTTTCCGGAAGGTGGATGGAAGAACCGGTTACCACGGTTGAACATAACGTGGATAAGCAATTTCATTACTGGAAAGACATAGTTAATCATTTGGCATCTCCTGAAATAAAAAGCAATAAAGGCTACCTTGGCAGAGAGATTTTATGGGATCGTATAGATAAAGGCTGGATAGATACAACAGAACAGATGAGTATAGAATATCTGGATTATATTGTTACAGAGAAAGACTATGGTGTTGAACTGGCTCAGGCATCATTAAAACAAATAGAAAAGGCAGGGGATGTTATTGAAGACAGACAGAAATATGAAATCCTGTACCATACCTTTAAACGAACTGAACTTTCTGCCCGGTTATACAGGGCTGTTGCAAAAGCATATTTCGGATACCGCGTATATGCAAGGGGAGTGGATTACCAAACAGAAGAATTAAGAAATATTATTTATTCAGGCCTTGAGGAAGCAAGAGAAATTTCCGGTTTTATAAACAATTATCCGGACAAAGGTCCTGAAGCTTCTTATAATTGGCAGAATGATGCTGAAATAGCAACCCGGTACGTTAATCAAATTTCTGATGCATTAGCTTTACTATAGGGTGTAACTTTAAATCATTTATTACCATCTAATTAGAGTCTGTCCATAATGTCCGATATACTCATCCAATGTTTATTTTAAGTGGCATTCGTGAGCTCGTTATCACTCGGTTCTGCGTTGCTGCAACCGCGTGTCGCTGAA